>JAFVPG010000120.1 GCA_017505415.1 Lentisphaeria bacterium
CAAAAGAGGATATTATTCCGTTGGTTTGTGCCTGCCGTGAAGCATTGACCGCTGACGGTTGTCTTATTTTAGAAACACCCAACATGGCAAATATTGACGGATTGCTTATGCGGTATAATGATTTTTCGCATTTGACAGGTTATACTCAGACAAGTTTGTATCAGATGTTGAAATTGTGTTCTTTTGAAAAAATAGAAATGCCGGAAGTTGATATTTTTTTGAAAAGAACATTAAAAATGAATATTCTGCGTTTTTTGAATAAATTATTCATCAAATTCATATTTCTGCAACGCAGAATTGCCGGTATCAGACTGGAAACTGTACATGGTGTATATCTTGCCGCCATCGCGTATAAAAATCAGGAGAAATGATAGTGCAAAACAAAAAACGGATAATGTTTTATATGCACTATGATATAGGAAATATCATAGATGAGCATATTGTATATCAAATTAAAGCGTATGCTGAACTCGGCATTGAAACAGTTTTTATAAGCAATAGTACTCTATCTGAATCTGAACTTGACAAAGTCCGTCCATTCTGCCGTAAAACCATGCTGCATCATAACAAAGGTTTTGATTTCACATCATGGAAAGATGCAATTCTTGCTGAAGGCTGGGATTTTTTTAATGATTACGACCAGTTGATAATTACAAATTGTACATGTTACGGTCCGATTTTCCCGTTTGAGGAGATGTTTAGTGAAATGGACAGACGTGATCCTGACTGGTGGGGAGTAGCAGAAAGAACTGCATATCTTGGATTTGATAATTATGTAATTTCAAGTTTTGCCGCATTCAGCAAGAGAGTTTTTACATCTGAAATTTTCCGTAAATTCTGGGAAAGTATTAAAGACCAATATTACTCTTACTGGGAAGTCATCCGTCACGGCGAAATGCGTATGTCAATGACTCTCAAAAAAGAATTCAAATATGATGTTTATTGCAGAATAAATGATGTCCGCCCTTGCAAAGAAGCCGTTCACGAAGAGTGTTTTTATACTAATGAAGCAGGATTTTTTCTTGCCACGACCCGATGCCCGTTGTTGAAAGTCAAAGGCTTTGCCAATTCAAGAGATACAAATTTCAGTCGCAGCGATGAAATTTTCCGGCTTTGGCAGAAATATGCTCTTGACTATCCGTTTGAACTGATACTGAAACATCAGAAGCGAGTTTCTCCTTTATCATGGATAAGAAACTTTCCGGATGTCAGTCACATAATCAATGATGAAAACTCCGTCAATATTACAAATATCGGAATATTTTTTAAAATAAATCAGCCGGAAGATATTTTACTTTATGAACAATATCTTAAAAATCTGCCTTTTGAAATCAAAATTGCCGTTCCGGCAGAATTAAGCAATAAACTGCAAATTCCAGCTGAAATCATTCCGAACGAACTGCAAAACGCTTCATGGGGAAAATTGCTTTTTGAAATGTTTCCGGAGTTTATTGACAGCAAAGATGTTCTGTTGGTCGCAAATATAAAATTCTATCCGGATATTCCTGAAGCAGTGAATTCATATATAACTGACTATTCATGCCGTGCAATGCTCGGAACAGCCGGACGTATAAACAAAATTGCCTCCATGTTGAATGATTCAAATACTTTGGCACTGTCTCCTTTGCCGTCAGATATAGTTTTTACCGGCAAAGTGCCATATCTTGATAATGAAGATTTCAAATATCTGCGTAATTTTGCAGCCCTGTCAAATATTCCATACGACCGTTCAGTACCCACTGTCATGACAAATTTCTGTTACATTACCTGTCATGCTCTGAAAGAATTACACGAAAAAGATTTCTTCATGCAAAACGATGACTCTATAGCAAAGCGTATCGCTTATGCCTTGCAGATATTGTCTTTGAATACCGTACTGGTTGATTGCCTGCAAAATCTGCAAAATGAATATTTTCATTATCATAGCTATGCAGTAACTTTGTTAAGAACAAATTTCAAAAAACATCTATCTGCAACAGTTGAACTTGCAGGCAAAGCATGTGTAAATTTCTATCATTCACTGTTTCCTGCATCATTTACACATAAAATGATGTATTTTGAAGAACCGTTAAAACAATTTTTGAAGAAATTACTGCATAAAAAATAAGGAATTATTTTCTTTGTCTTACTTTCTTTTATGAAAAGAAAGTAAGGGAGACAGCTTTCTTTTGTTTACGTTAAATCGGATGGACATCCGTTCACTGGTAAAGAAAAATCATTACAGTTATTTACTTCAGTTGTTCTGTATACAAGGAGATAGCTTTCTTTTGCTTACTTTTCTTTCACTTGGAAAGAAAAGTAAGTCAGGAGTAGATTTCTTTGATCATGGCGGGATCTTTGCCAATCATTTCCATGTAGCGGGCGAGAAGGCGGCGTGCTGAACCCCATTCGGTATTGGGACTCATACATGAGAAGAAGTCGTATGTGATGATATTTTTGACATACGGGGTTGCTTCGGCAAGTTTCATGTAGAGAGTGCGGTAATCGCTCTGACGGGCATATCCTTTACCTTCGCCGTGACCGGGGAAGGGACGCTGGAAAGATTCGACATTGCACCAGAGTTCGATATTGTTGCGATCGAAAAGTTTTTTAGTTTCGGTGTACCATTCAGCGAGTCCGTTGTCTTCGATTTCGCCGAGTTTGCAGTGAGGCCCGGCGATGGTGTCCTGCGGAGCGCAGTAATCGAGGAGACCTGCGACGTGGTCATAGAAATATCTGCCGTAAATATCGCACCATTCTTTTGGGGTGTAGCGACCGGCATAGTCGCCTTTTACTCCGTAGAAACTTGGAGACATGAAGGTTTTTTTGTCGGGATAATTTGCTTTGACAAATTTGAGAACGTCGATGCAAATATCGAGGAAGTTGAAATGCCATGGAAGAGCTTCAAGGCTGATGTAAATACCTTTGAAACATTTGTGATGTTCATATTTAGCAACGGTGCGTTCATAGTAGCGTTTAGTTTCATCGACTTCTTTGTGCCAGTCGCCGATGTGGAGGTTGCTTATGCTGACGGGACCGCCGAGATAGAGATCCAGATCATACTTGTCAGCCAGACGGAAAGTCATATCCAGCAGACATTTATCTTCTTTCCAAGTAGTTGAGCGGGGGTCTTCAGCGGAGAGGTGCTTGCCGTTCTGTTCAAATTCTGTACGGATGATGAAAATTTTATCAAAGCCGAGATATTTGAGCATCTGAAAATCCTGTTCCCATTCATTGAGACCGGCATTGGTGATACCGGTATCGGGAACGATCATGTTGATAAAAGTACCGCTTATGGGGGTGAGTTTGATGTTTTCAAGCATAATAAACCTCTTTATAAAAATATTATTGTTTTCAAGTTCAGTGAAAGATAAAAATATTTGATAAAATAATATTTCCCTTTGCTTTTTAAATGAAAAGTAAAGTAATTATCAGACACATAATAAATTTAACATAGAAATGCAGATTTGTCAAGCTGAAAAATATTTTTTTTGGGACGAATCAGAGAAAAATTGCCAGTTGCTTTTGCAAATAAAATTTGCTGTAATGGATTTATATAACTGATATAAGAGGTAATTTCAAAAGTCCTCAAAAAATCTTGAAATTCATCGTCGCGATCTTAAAACGGAGTGTTTTCGGAGGTTATTTATTCAATAGCCACGTTCAAACTACCGCTTTAGTCTCATCAACGCTGATTTTTCAATCTTTTTTTGAATTATTTTTGAAATTACCTCATAAGAATTTTTATTATATTGAATTTTCAGTTTGACAAAATATTATGTAAGAGTATATTCTTTTTGAGAGACAAATGGATGTCAAAAATATTGAAAGAATGAGAGGTTTTATGAAAAAGTATATTTTGTTGAGTTTATTGTTGCTCATTGCAGGTGTTTTTCTTTGTATCAACATGCGTACATTGCGTTTGGCGAAAATGATGGAGGCTTATAATTGCAGGGCTTTCTTTAAGTTTAATAAGAGCGATTATTATGATAAACTGCCTGATAATAAACTGGATAGAAAAATTGTTGAGGCTTATTTTTCACTTCCTGGTGGGTATAAAACATTGACTGATATGCTTGAGGGGGAGTATGTATGGCATGCGGCGTATGCGTGGCAGCTTTTATATGGATTGGCAAGAGATGAAAAAACGGATAAGGAATTGACAGAAATTCTGGACAAACTCCGGAAACTTGATCCGGATAACGGCTGCCCGGATTATATCGAATCAGTGATAAATTATGAGAAAGCTGTGAAATCAGAGCTTGATAATAATAAATTTGAAAAAAAATTGGTTGACCGGCAGAGTTTGGAAAAAGCGGTTTCTTTTTATATGCAGGCAATCAGCAAACCGTATGTGAAGTTGTATCTTGCAGATGGCATTGAACATATTGTATCTTTGCTTGATTTGCGAAATGATATGCTTGGAACATTCCAGCGGATAACGGTTCATGCTATGATGCTTTTTCCGCATTTGACCCCAGTGCGTGAAATTGGCAGAATGGTTGTTTTTTATGCAGAACTGCTTGATAAAGAAGGTAAAAAAGCGGAAAGCCGCAAGATGCTGCGTTCAGGACGCGATATGGTGATGCATTGGGCGAAGGATAATACAGATATTTTGATAGAGTATCTTGTCTGCGAGTCTGTAATCAGAAGTTTCTATGAATCGGCACAAAAGCTGAATGATAAAGAAATGATTGAATTTTACGGTAAAATAGAGGATGATTTTCAGAGATGGAAAAATCAGAACGATAAAACAGCCCCGCTTGCATACAGATACGGCGGATATTTAAGTGCGATGCTATTGCCTGTATTGCGGACGGAAATTCCGGTTGAAACATTTGCTCCGGAGCGGAGATAGACTTATCTGGCATACGATCATCTGGCATTGACGGGGTTTGCTCTGCTGTGTGTTTTGATAGTGGCTTATCTGGCGGCGGTGGCGGTTATAGGGAAGATTTGCCGCAAAGATTTGGTTTTAATGAAATTTTCATTGCGGTCATGGTTCAATATTGTCGGATTGGGCATGCTGCTGCCGATAGTTATATATCTGGTTTTCAGCCGTGTTGATGCAATAGGTGGGCGTAATTTGTCGGTTTATGCAAATAAAATTGGCTTTTTCGGAGGATTGGCACTGCTTGTTTTTATGTGGTTATGGCTTGAAGTTACTGTACGTATTGAAATTAAAAAGACAGGGAAAATAAATTTTGTTTCAAACTCATTCAACAGAATTCTGCCTTATGCTATACTGCTTTTGTTTGTTGGTGTCATACTTGGGACGTGGTTTAATATTGAGGAAAAATATTATTGTCAGCGGGATACATTGTTTCATCCTGGCAAAGGTTTCAGCCATATAGAACATAAAGTTGCTCAGGAACGTGCCGGAAAAATGGTGAAATTATTGAAAGAACAGTGAAAATTGTATGTTTTTATTGTTTAAAAACTTTTTGATTTGCGTTCAGGAGATATAAAATCTCAAATTTTTTCGCAGTATTCGGGGAGAGATTTTGAGTATTCAGCGAATGATTTATTGTATCTTTCAGCGTATGGTTTGCTGAAACTTTTTGTCATATATCCCCGGTAGCGGTGAACTCTTTTTGCATTATCCTGAAAAATGAATTTGATTCGATTTACCAGAGATATTTCAAAGTTTTCGAGCATATTTTCTTCTCTTATCAGCGGGTCAAGACCTTTTGTATTGGTTGAGCTTTGCATATATTCTTTTGCTTTTATCATGCGCGCCCAAATGCCGAGGAAGTTGCGGATATTCTGCTGGAGAAAGAGATATTGTTCCTCACGGCTGACAGTATCAGGGGATGAGAGGATATTGATGATGGCGTTTGTATCCTGAATTGCAAGGTCGAGAATTCCCATCATATTGAGACAGATATTTGACTGTACAGCTTCGCTCTGTGAAAATATATCGATTTGAGCGAGATTGTATGCGGCATCATAAGCGGCATCCCGTCTGCCCATGACAGAGGGGAGGTTGACTTTGGTCAGAAAGTCACCTACGATACGGATTTTATTTTTTTGAGTGATTCCGAGTGCATCACGCAAGCGGCTTAAGCCGTCAGTAAAACTCATTTTTTATCCTCATAAATAAAACGTATGCGAAAAGAAATGAATCTTTCCGCATACGGTATTTTGCTTAAAGTTCAGGGAAAATTTCTTTGCAGGCTCTGTTCTTTTCAAAAACAGCGGCGATTGAAAGTAATTTTTCTTCTTCAAGTGCGGGAGCTATAAACTGCATGCCGATGGGGAGACCGCTTTTTTCGTCAATACAGGCGGGAACGCTGATACCGCAGTTGCCTGAAAGATTCAAAGCAATGGTGAAAATGTCGGAGAGATACATGCTCAAAGGATCGCTTTTGGCTCCGAATTTGAATGCAACGTCAGGAGTTACCGGAGTAAAGATGACATCACATTTTTTTGCCGCTTCAGTGAAGTCCTGACGGATGAGGGTACGGACTTTCTGGGCTTTGAGATAATATGCATCATAATACCCGCTGGAAAGAACGTAAGTTCCGAGCAGGATACGGCGTTGAACTTCCTCTCCGAAGCCTTGACCGCGGCTTTCGAGATAAGTTTCAAGCAAATCCTTGTCAGGAACACGTTTGCCGTAACGGATACCATCGAAACGGGCAAGGTTTGCACTTGCTTCAGCAGTAGCAAGGATGTAATAAACAGCAACGGCATATTTGGTATGCGGCATATCGACTTCGACGAGTTCAGCACCGAGAGATTTCAAAAGTGCTATTGCTTCATCACAGCCTTTTTTCATTGCATCACTCATGCCGGGGGCTTCAAAATACTGCTTAGGTAAACCGATTTTGACACCTTTCAAATCAGCGGGAGCATTTTTGACAGCCTTGATATATTCTTTGGGTTCAACCGGCAATGAAGTTGAATCCATTTTGTCTTTGCCTGCGATACATTCAAGAATGATCGCACTGTCTTCAACGTCCTGAGTCATCGGACCTATTTGATCCAGACTGGAGGCAAAAGCCACAAGACCGTTGCGGGAGACCAGACCGTATGTCGGTTTCAAGCCGACAATACCGCAGAAAGCGGCAGGCTGACGGATTGAACCGCCGGTATCAGAACCGAGTGCTGCGGGAACAAATCTTGCAGCAACAGCGGCAGCAGAACCGCCGGAAGAACCGCCGGGAACACAGTCTGTGTCAAAAGGATTATGTGTCTTGAGAAATGAACTGTTTTCACAGGAACTGCCCATGGCAAATTCATCCATGTTCAAACGTCCGAAGGGAATAAACCCTTTGGCTTTCAAACGTTCAACAACGGTCGAATCGTAGGGAGAAATTACGTTTGACAGAATTTGAGAAGCAGATGCAATGTAGTCATTTTTGACACTTATGCAGTCTTTGATACCGATGAGAATACCGTCATAAGGAGACAGCGCTTTGCCTTCAGCACGGCGTTTGTCGGATTCTTCAGCGGCTTTGCGTGCAGCATCACGGTCGATGCGGATAAAAGCACCGATTTTAGAATCTTTTTCCTCAATACGTGCGAGGAAATCATCGAGCATCTGAACGGCGGAAGTTTTGCCCTGAGCGAGCAAATCCGCCAGTTCATGAATGGTTGAATGCTGAAAATCCATATCAGTTGCTCCCTTCTCCGGGGAGAACCCTCGGAAGTTTGATTGTTTCGGCCTGGACGAGTTCCGGGGCATTGTCCAGCAGGACTCTGCCGTAAGGCTCTGCCGCTTCGTCTTCACGGATGACATTGGTCAAAGGCGCAGCGTGGGCAGTCGGCTCTATGGAACTAACATCAAGTTCGTTGAGTTCGCTGATATAAGAGAGAATAGCCTCCATATCTTTCTGCAATTTCCCGATTTGGCTTTCGTCAAGTTTGAGACGGGCCAAATCGGCGACATAGCGTACATCAATAGAATTTTCAGCCATGATACAACCTTGTAGTTTATGCTTTTTCGCAGGTCAGAGTTTTGCTGACGAGGTCACAGACTTCGGAGGGACCGAAATACTGGATGGGACCGGGATATACATAAGCGGTTTCGATAGCCCATTTGTCGCGGTTGGCGGCGAAGAAAGCGAAGGGTTTGCCGTCGAGTTCGACGAGAGCTTTTTTGATAACGGGTTTATCGTGACCGTGACGGCGTTCGATATTCATCATCATAGTGATCGGAATACCGCCTGCGATCCATTCATCGGATTTTTTGATATTGTTGCGGACACTTGACATGTACCCGGTTTTGCCTGCGCCAATGAGAGCTGCGGCGTTGAAACCGAGGCTGTAGCAGTAGTCAGCGTCAAAGTTGGAGGGAGCAGCACAGCGGCCTTCGTAACCGAAGAAGTGAACCTGAGTTGAGAATTTGCCTTTGAATTCAGGCATTGATTTGAGCTGAGTTTTGACCATTTCTGCGAGCATTTTTTCAGTTTCGATGAGAGAGACCTGAACGTTGCCGTGGGGGTCACGGTCATTGCAGAGCTGGAGCTGGATGCCTTTGGGCAGAGAAGTAAAGACTGCTTTTGATTCTGCTCCGAGTTTGCCGACGACGAAAGCGATTTTTGAATCAGCATCGTTGAGTTTGCCGAATGCTTCAGCTTCCTGAGCGAGGAGGTCGTTGAGTTCAGCGATGAGAGATTTGATTTCGGGGATGAATTCGATCAAGCCTTCGGGGATGAGGGCAACACCGAAGTTCAAGCCTTTGTCAGCACGGGCGATAACAGCTTTGGCAATGGAATTAACGACTTCGCCGAGAGTCATTTTCTTGGCTTCAACTTCTTCGGAGATGATGGCGACATTGGGCTGGGTCTGGAGAGCGCATTCGAGAGCGATGTGAGAAGCTGAACGGCCCATCAATTTGATAAAGTGCCAGTATTTTTTAGCGGAGTTTGCGTCACGGCCGATGTTGCCGATGAGTTCACTGTAAACGCGGCATGCGGTATCAAAACCGAAGCTGGTTTCGATCCATTCATTTTTGAGGTCGCCGTCAATGGTTTTGGGGCAGCCGATGACCTGGATCGGAATATTGTTGTGTTTGTAATATTCAGCGAGGAGACATGCGTTGGTATTTGAGTCGTCACCGCCGATGATAACGAGAGCGGAAATATTGAGAGCTTTGCAGTTTTCAGCGCCTTTTTTGAACTGTTCTTCAGTTTCGAGTTTGGTACGGCCGGAACCGATCATGTCAAAACCGCCGGTGTTGCGGTAAGCGTCGATGATGTCGGAGGTAAGTTCCATGAATTCATTTTTGACCAGACCATCGGGTCCTTTGAGGAAGCCGTAGAGTTTGCTGTCGGCATTGATTGATTTGATACCGTCAAAAAGACCTGCGATAACGTTGTGACCGCCGGGAGCCTGACCGCCGGAGAGAATGACACCGACGTTGATAGCGTTGCCTTTGGCACCTTCACCCTGTTCAAAAGTCAATACGGGACTGCCGAAAGTGGAGGGGAAAAGAGCTTTGATTTTGTCAACATCGCTGACTGCGGTGGTGGGTTCACCGGAAATAACTTTGACGAGTGCGCCATTGCGGAGTGCGACGGGGAGTTTGGGTGCGTAAGCACTGCGGGCTTTCTGAAGCGGAGAAATAGCCATTTTTTGTAACCTTTCAGTTATGTTGTTAAAAAGTTGAGAAAATCATATATATAATTTAATACAAATTACCTGTTTTTCAAGATAAAAAACATAAAAAATCACTTTTACTTGTGGAAAAAATGAAAAAATATATTATCTTAATACAAAACATGATGAGAAATATATCAGGAAAAATAAAATGGAAGAAAAAATAGCTGAAAATAATGAACAGAAAGATGCCCTTGCTTCGTGGAAAAGTGCATCTGTACTGCTTCTTGCAGCTTTGATTGTGATATTGTTATGCAAAATGGGGATGTCTTATTTTATGGCATTTCTGATATTTTTCCCTGTCCGCCGTATTTTTTGCGGTATTTGTGATAATAAGATACAGGATATTGGCAAGGGAATATTGGTTATTATTTTGCTTGGATGTTTTTCCGGAACGATGCAAGTTGCTTATAATAAAATATTTGAACTGACTGCAAATATAAAAGATGCTGAAAAAATCGCCGGGATCGGTTCTTATTTTATTTTCTTTGTCTTGTTTTTGATAATATATGCTGTATCCGGGTTGGTGGTAAAAGTTTGTCCGGAGTATAAAATGCCCGGATTTATTTATAAAACGGCAATGGTAATGATTTTTTCTTTTTCGCTTTTGGCGGGATTGATAATTGTTGGTATCGGGTTGAATTTTCTTGACGGCAGATTTATTGCAGTTTCTCCGGCAGTGAGGTTATGGATGCCGGTTATTTTGGGAGGGACAGGTATTCCGGTATTTATAAAGATGCTGAAAGATGTTATCAATTATAATCCTGATAACATAAAAGCCGTTAAAGACGGAAAAAATGGAGCTTTGACTGAACGTCCGAATGTTAAACTTGACGATATTGCCGGAATGGATGAGGTAAAAGAACAGATACGTCTGCGCATGATAGAACCGATAAAAAATCCCTCTGAATCCCGTAAGTACGGCTTGAAAAAAGGCGGAGGAGTTATGCTTTACGGACCTCCGGGGACTGGTAAAACTTTTATTGCCAGAGCTGTTGCAGGAGAATTATCTGTGCCGTTTTTTATGCTCAATGCAGCAGATATTTTTTCCAAATACGTTGGAGAATCAGAGAAAAAAATCAAAGAATTTTTTGAGAACGCCAGAAAAAATCCGCTTTCAGTGGTTTTTGTTGATGAAATGGAGATAATTTTTGCAAAACGTACTGATAATGTACATGAAGTAACGCAAAAAATTATCTCAATAATTTTGCAGGAACTTGATGGCGTTGCGCAAAATAAAAATCCGATTTTACTATTGGGGGCTACAAATACTCCGTGGAAAGTCGATGAGGCATTTTTGCGTCCGGGGCGTTTTGATATTCTTGCTTTTGTCGGGTTGCCGGACATGGAGGCAAGAAAAAAAATAATACAATCCGGTCTGCGGCAGGGGAAACTTAAAATAGAAAAAGATTTCATCAGCTATCTGGCTGAAAAAACTGAATCTTTCAGCGGAGCAGATATAAATGGCTTGATAACTGCTATCCGGCAACAGGCTTTTTCTAAAAAGGAGAGAAGTTTTTCAAAAAAATTGGCTGATGATGTTCTGAAAAATGTTTCTCCTTCGATAAATTATGAACTGGTGAAAAAAATAGATGAATGGCGTAATTCCCATGGAAATTCTGTAAATGCTGCAGCGCAGAAAACTCTGCTGGCAGAACGACCTGACGTGCGTCTGGCAGATGTCGCCGGTATGGAAGAAGTAAAGAAACAGATACTTTTGCGTTTGGTCGAGCCGATGAAAAATCCTGAACTTGCTCAAAAATACGGCTTGCAGTCAGGCGGCGGTGTGATGCTTTACGGACCTCCGGGAACCGGAAAAACTTTTATCGCTAAAGCGGTTGCCGGTGAATTGGATTTGCCGTTTTATACTATAAGTGCCGCCGATGTTTTTTCAAAAAATGTTGGAGAATCCGAACAGAATATTCGTAATATTTTTGCTGAAGCCGGTAAAAATCCGATGTCAGTAATATTTTTTGATGAGATGGAAACTTTGTTCGGAAACCGCAATGATAATATACATGAAGTTACACGCAAAGTCGTTTCAATAATTTTACAGGAACTCGACGGTGTAAAAGAACGGAAAAATCCGATTTTGCTGATGGGGGCAACCAATACTCCGTGGAATATTGATGAAGCGTTTCTGCGTCCGGGGCGTTTTGATATTCTTGCTTTTGTCGGGTTGCCGGACAAAGAGGCAAGAAAGCAGATACTGCAAACTGCTTTCAAAAAAGGTTCAGTCGGAATGGAAGAAGGTTTGATAGATTATATTGCAGAAAATACGCAGGCTTACAGCGGTGCGGAACTGAATGGACTGGTCAATGTCATACGGCAGCGTACTTATGAAAGACGTGATGAAACATATACCATGAATCTTGCGTATGAAATTATGCTGAACAATCGCCCCGCTTCTAAAAGAGATGTTTTGAATCGTATAAAAATATGGGAAGATGCACGAAAATGATGTGCCATATAGTGAAATTTATAAAAAGTGAATTGAGTGGCTGGAAAAAATGGGAAATCGGCTGGATGATTTTCTGTACCGCTGCCATTGTTGTTCTGTCAGTGATATTGAAAGATAATTTACTCGGAATCATTTCTGCGTTGACCGGAACATGGTACGCCTTGTGGGCGGGCAAGGGCAAAGTCAGCTGTTATTTTTTCGGCATTATCAACAGCTTCGGATATGGTTTGATTTCTTATAAATATCATCTTTTCGGTGAAGTTATGCTTAATTGGGGATATTATTTCCCGATGATGTTTGTCGGATTGTTTTTCTGGAAAAAGCATTTGAATACGAAACAGGAGATTTTCAAAACAAAACTGAATTTCAAAGGCAGGTGTATTTTGCTGGCGGCATCAGTTGCGGGGGTGATCATTTACGGAACATTGTTGAAATTTATCGGAGGCAGAACTCCCGGACTTGACAGTTTGACTACGGTTTTGTCGGTTGCGGCAATGATAATGACGGTCAGAAGATGTGTTGAACAATGGTTTTTGTGGACTGTTGTAAATGTCGCTTCAATTGTAATGTGGCTGAGAGTTTATATGCAGGAGGGCGGTGCAATAGCAAGTTTGCTGATGTGGTGTATCGCCCTTGCCAATGGTATAATTTTTTATTATCAATGGTCAAAAGAGGTTAAAAATGGATAAAAAATATTCAACTGTGATACTTGCAGACGGAGATTTTCCGTCAACTCCCCGGACTACGGTGCTTTTGAAGCAGGCACAACGGATAATCTGCTGTGATGGAGCGGCTGAAAAACTGCTCCGCTTCGGACTTGAACCTGATGCAATCGTCGGGGACCTTGACAGTTTGGCATTTCAGTTGAAACAGAAATTTTTTGATAAAATAGTTCATGTTGCAGAACAGGAAAGCAATGATTTGAGCAAGGCTTTCCGCTATTGCCGTTCCAAAGGTTATGATGATGTCGTAATTCTCGGCGCCACCGGCAAAAGAGAGGATCATACACTGGGTAATCTTTCTTTGCTTACAGTTTATGCTGAAGAACTTCCGAATATCAGAATGATAACTGATCATGGTGAGTTTTTTGTTATTTTTGAAGGCGGAACTTTCCCGTCAGTAAAAGGAGAACAAATTTCTATAATCAGCATGGATGGAAATCTGGTCATTCACAGTTCTAAAAATTTGAAATATCCGATAAAAGATTTGAAATTAAGTTATTGGTATCAGGCGACTTTGAATGAATCTTTGTCTGATACTTTTTCTCTTGAATTTGAGCCGCATCACCCTGTATTGGTTTATCGTGCGGCAACTGTTCTCTGAAGATATATTTTCTTGAATATAGAGGTAATTTCAAAAGTCCTCAAAAAATCTTGAAATTCATCGTCGCGATCTCAAAACGGAGTGTTTTCGGAGGTTATTTATTCAATAGCCACGCTCAAACTACCGCTTTAATCTCATCAACGCTGATATTTCAATCTTTTTTTGAATGGCTCTGTTCTAAACATTGACTGATTTTTTTGCAAGGGGGCTGCTTGCGCCCCCCTGCACCCCCGCAAGGGGATATCCATCCCCATTTGGTA
>JAFVPG010000121.1 GCA_017505415.1 Lentisphaeria bacterium
ACTCTTTTATCAGGTAGTTTCTTCCAGCCGACACGGGTGTTACGTTTGAAAAACGCCATCGCTTCGGAAAGTTGATAGAGAACGCTTCCAGAATATTCTCCGTCATCCAGAGCGTCAACTGATCCGTCTGCTTTGCCTAATCCGTTCCAACGGGTACAGAAAATCCTCGCTTGCATAAAAGGCGGTTTATCTGCCAATAACAACGCTGCATTGCTCATTTTCCCGGAGCCATTGATCAGAGAAAATGATTTGAAATCTTTTTCGGTCAATGGTGAACCGTTCTCTTCCTGATATTTGGCATTCAAAACGGAAAATTCGTAATCTGAAAATTTTTCATCTGTGAACAACACATCAAAGGTTGTTCCCATTCCGCTGATAGACAGGCGTTTCAAGGTCTGTGCATCAGCGGGGACACTTTCATTTCCGACACGGACAAAAGCATAATGTCCACCGTCGCCAACATAGAAATATGGACTTTGAAACCCTTTCTCCACATCAAGGATGATGATATTCTTGCCTTCAATTTGCTGAATTGCAAGGCGAAATACCGGAATAGGATCAAGACGACTTTTTATCAGTTCACTGATTTTTTCAGAGACATGCTGAACATCTTCAATTCCAACAAGAGTATTGTCCTCTTGCAAGCCGAAGAGCAGCGTTCCTCCATCACCGTTTGCAAAAGCACTTACACTTTTCAACCAGCTTTTGGGACGCTGAAGTTCCACGGCTGCTTTTTTGTCATAAGCCGTTGTCTCTCCGATAAAATCCTGTATATTAAAAGTCATATTTCTCCTTACAGATTACCTTCGTATATTCCCGTGATAATATAGCAGGATAAGGCATAAAAGTCAATCGAAAATTCAAATTATTCTCATATTTTCATCCCCCTTTGAAATAATGATTTTTACAAACATTCCAAGATTGACTTTTCGTTGTAAAAAATAAATTATTTACAACGATTTGTCAAAAGCTGTGTTATTGGCAAAATATTATATAATCCGTTCATATAAAACACTTATCCTTTGTCTGATTTCTTTGGTTTTCAAAGCAAAACAGCATACTTTTCCTTTGAAAATTTGATAAACTCTCTTTTCGGTTGATGATGTTCGCGTCGCGGATGACCGGCATCCTTTTCTGCTTCGCTCACTTTTGGGTAAAATCAACCGAAAGGAGATCAGGACAATGAATGGAATACAACTGGATTTATTCACCTTTGCCGCAATGCAGACGCAGGATCGCCATGTGTTCAGACTCTTCCTTTTATGTGATACCTGATTTCCGGATCACACAGCCGGTGAAAAAACTTCATCAGGTCACCCCCACACCGCATGATCTTACGGTAACAGATGACCGTTTGAGTTTCACCGGTTCCCGGGGCGTGTTCAACAATATCCACATTCCTCCGCACGGAGTATTTGTTCTGGAAACAGAATAACTTTCTGCAGGATTTTCAGAACAGCTGTGAAAAAATAAATTGCAGCAGCAGGATCTTTCCCGCTGCTGCAATTTTGATTTTTTCAACCGTTGCAGAAGAAATTTTTATTTCTTCACCGGTTTCAGATTTTTCTTTGCCAGGTTGACCAGCCACTGAACATTGCATTTGGAGAGTATTTCCCACTGTTCAGCAGCCAGCTCCGGCTTTTTCATGGAATCATAGGAGACCGCCATAAAGTAGTTGCCGTACGCTTTCTGATAAGCTGTGAAACTTTTGCATTCAGCGATCTCTCTGCCGGCATACTGGCTGCAGAAAACTTCAGGCGGACACCGTCTGCTGATCATCAACTGGCGGGATGATGCCGCAATCATGCCGGTTGACTGGAAGCGTATCGGTAAAAAAGCTGCACAGGCAAGAGACTTCTGGACAGGCAACATCGAAATCCCATCAGATGCCGTGGCACTGGAACCGCACAGCTGCAAACTCTGGGAATTTTAATAAACTGTAACAGATAAATGAAACTGCCGCAAAATGGATAACTCCTCATTTTGCGGCAGTCTTTTTGTGTAAATTTTCCATATAAAATCACAATATACTCTTGACAAAATTCCGGATCTACGGTACGATGCATGGAAATTGATGAAATATCCCCCGTAAATACAGCCCGGAATTACGCCAATTGTTGGATTTCATCGCAAACGATCTTGTAATTCCAACATTGAATGTCACTTTATTGCCTACTCAAAAGATGATAAACTTGACAAAATGTGAATACTTGATAAAATGATGGTGCTATTATTTTTCAATAGCGTCTTCAAGAATTTCCCAATATCCACCTCTATCGGGACCAATACGCTTAATAATACCATTGTTCCGGAGTTTTTTCATATTCCATTCAATGCCTCGACGAGAAATACCAAGAAGTTCGCTTAACTGTTTTTGAGAAACTTTGGGATTTTCAGCAATAGCAACTAAAATTTTCTCCACAGTTTTCTCCACAGTTTTCTCCACAGTTTTCTCCACAGTTTTCTCCACAGTTTTCTCCACAGTTTTCTCCACAGTTTTCTCCACAGTCGCAGAGAGCTGATAATTCAAATTCGGCAGCACAGCTTTGAACCAAGTAGCACTGGAAGTGTAAGTTGGCTTCAAATCATCTGTAAAATTTACCTGTTTTTTGTAAGCCGAAAGAACTTTTTCAAATCCGCTGCCCTTGCGTTCCATTAAGTCCAAACGGCTGAAAACATCAGCAAGGAGTGGATTGCGTCGTTTGGACGGAACTTCCAACAGATCAAGTTCCTGAATCCGTGTGCCATCATACATCCCACCGGGCGAAACAACTTCGATGCGGTTGTCATAAATATCAAGATGAACTTCACTGCCGGCAACCATATAATCCCGGTGAACGATCGCATTGACCAATACTTCCAGGACCGCTCGTTCAGGGTACTCCGGCAGAGAAACTCTTTTATCAGGAAGTTTCTTCCACCCGACACGGGTATTGCGTTTGAAAAACGCCATCGCTTCGGAAAGTTGATAGAGAACGCTTCCAGAATATTCTCCGTCATCCAGAGCGTCAACAGATCCGTCAGCCTTACCTAATC
>JAFVPG010000122.1 GCA_017505415.1 Lentisphaeria bacterium
AAATCTTCCGCCGGATTAGCCACATTGGGGTATTGTCGCTCATTGCTATCGCAATTCACTATACCCCAAACCCCTCAATTTTTTCAAATTATCAGTCAATGTTTAGTACAGAGCCTTTTGAATTACTTTTGAAATTACCTCGATATAAAAAATGGATTACTTTTATTGGTTATGATAAAAGTAATCCTGATAAAAGTGTTTGCAAAAAGGGGTGCGGGGAAAAGAAACTTTATTCATAAAGGTTTTTTCCCCGCAAAACAGTTTTGCAACAGCCCCTTTTGTTTAAGCAGTTACAACTTAAAGAACTTCACCGAGGTTCTTGAAGAAGTTCATGCGGCGTTTTGCATCGGCTTCAGCCTGAGCGTAGAGAGCTTCGGCATCTTCCGGGCAGGTCTTGAGAAGTGAAGAATAACGACGTTCACTTCTGATGAAGTCCTGGAAGGAAGCGGTTGCTTCTTTGGTTTCCCAGGTGAAGGGTTTGTCGCTGGCGGGATTGTAGCGATACAAGGGCCAGTAACCGGCTTCAACAGCACGTTTGGCTTCAGCCTGAGATTTGCGCATATCGCCTTTGATACCGTGAGCGATACAGGGAGCATAAGCGATGATGATTGACGGACCGTTCCATGCTTCAGCTTCACGGATGGCCTGCAAAGTCTGTTGACGGTTTGCACCCATAGCGATTGAAGCGACATAAACATTGCCGTAACTCATGCACATGAAACCGAGGTTTTTCTTGGTCATGCGCATACCGCTGTTAGCGAAGAGCGCGACAGCACCGATCGGGGTGGATTTGGAAGCCTGACCGCCGGTGTTGGAGTAAACTTCGGTGTCGAGGACGAGGATGTTGACGTTGCGGTTCTGTGCGACAACGTGATCCAAGCCGCCGTAACCGATATCGTATGCCCAACCGTCACCACCGAGGATCCAGACGGATTTGTCAACGAAATAATCCTGAAGTTCGATGATCTTTTCGACGATTTCTTTCTTTTCTCCTTCGAGTTTGCATGCGGGAACGTTTGCAAGTTTAGCTTTGATAGCGTCCTGAACAGCGATTGCTTCATCGGAAGTGTCGTTCCAGTTGGCAAGAGCTTTTTCGAGGAGAGCTTTCATTTCTTCGCAGCAAACGCCGAGTTCGAGCCATTTTTCAACGTTGTTTTTGAGTTGGAGACGGATCTTGTCGACACCGATACGCATACCGTAACCGTATTCAGCATTGTCTTCAAAGAGTGAGTTTGCCCATGCGGGACCACGACCCTGTTTGTCTTTGCAGTAGGGCAGTGAGGGGAATGAACCGCCGTAGATTGAAGAACAGCCGGTTGCGTTGGCGACGATCATGCGTTTACCGAAGAGCTGTGAAACGAGTTTGACATAGGGAGTTTCACCGCAGCCTGCGCAAGCGCCGGAGAATTCAAAGTAGGGAGTAAGGAACTGTGAACCTTTGACAGTATTTGCAGCGGCACCGTCGAGGACGTTGTCGGGCAATGCTTCAAAGAATTCGACGTTGGCATTCTGACCTTCGGCACGTTCAGTGGCGATGGGAGACATGGAGATTGCTTTTTCTTTGGCAAGACAGCTTTCGATACAAACGCCGCAGCCTGTGCAGTCTTCAGCATAAACCTGCAAACGGTACTGGAGTTCGCGTTCGTTTTTGGTTTTTGAGAGGACAGTTTCAAAAGAAGCGGGTTTGTTGGCGAGGTCTGCCGGTGCGATCTGTTTTGCACGGATAGCAGCGTGGGGGCAAGCCATTACGCACTGGTTGCACTGGATACATTTGCTTGAATCCCAACGGGGAACCATGGGGGCGATACCGCGTTTTTCAAATTTGGAAGTACCGGTGGGCATGGAACCGTCGAAGGTCATGGCAGAAACGGGGATGGTGTCTCCCTGCTGCATGACAATGGGTTTCATCAAAGTGGTATTGAATTTGTCACCGTTATCGCATGCGAGAGCGGGAGCGACATAAGATTCGGTGATCACTGCGGGAACAGCGATTTCATTCAAGCCGGAGAGAGCCATATCGACGCATTTGATGTTCTGAGCGACGACGTCATCACCTTTTTTCTTGAATTTCTTTTCGATGGCAGCTTTGATGTAGCCGATAGCTTCTTCAGCCGGAATGATGTCTGCGAGTTTGAAGAAGCAGGTCTGCATGATGGTTGAAATGTATTTGGGGCTGCCGACTTCGAGAGCGATCTTGAGAGCATCGATAGCGTAGACTTTGATCTTTTTGTCGATGATGGTCTGCTGCATATCTTTGGTGAGGCTGTTGAAGACTTTGTCTGCGGGAACAGCAGTGTTCAAGAGGAAGACACCGCCTTCTTTGATACCTGCGAGCATGTCGAAGTTACCGACATAAGCAGGGTTGTGACATGCGACAAAGTCGGGCGCGGTGATCAAATAGGGAGACTTGATCGGAACATCACCGAAACGGAGGTGGGAAATTGTGACACCGCCGGATTTCTTTGAGTCGTATGCGAAGTAAGCCTGAACATATTTGTCAGTGTGGTCACCGATGATTTTGATGGAGTTTTTGTTGGAACCGACAGTACCGTCAGCACCGAGACCCCAGAACATACATGCGGTTGAACCGGCAGGTTCGGTAACGATGATATCGTCGATGGGCAGAGAGAGGTTGCTGACGTCGTCGTTGATACCGACAGTGAAGTTTGTGGTGCATTTGCCGTCAAGATGTTTGTAGATGGCATTGACCATTGAGGGGGTGAATTCTTTGCTGGCGAGACCGTAACGGCCGCCGATGATGGTAATGTCTTTGTCAGCGAGAGCTGCTTTGACATCGAGATAGAGGGGTTCGCCGTGTGAACCGGGTTCTTTGCAGCGGTCGAGGACAGCAATTTTTTTGACGCTTGCGGGGATTGCATCAATGAGATGTTTGACAGAGAACGGACGGTAAAGGCGGACTTTGACCAAACCGAGTTTCTGACCGCGGGCGTTGAGGTAGTTGATGGTTTCTTCGATGGTTTCGCATCCTGAACCCATAGCAACGATGACTTTATCAGCATCAGCTGCACCGACATAGTCGAAAAGTTTGTACTGACGGCCGACTACTGCAGCGAGTTTGTCCATGTTTTTCTGGACGACTTCGGGGAGTTCGGCATAGATATTGTTGGTGGTTTCACGACCCTGGAAGTATACGTCGGGGTTCTGAGCTGCCATTTTTGCATAGGGAGCTTCGGGGCGCAGAGCGCGGTTGCGGAATGCTTCGACATATTTGGGATCAAGCATGGCTTTCATGTCGGCATAGTCGAGAAGTTCGATCTTCTGGATTTCGTGAGAAGTACGGAAACCGTCGAAGAAAGCGAGGAAGGGAACGTTGCTTTCCATAGTAGAGAGGTGGGCAACGATAGCCAAGTCGTGGGTTTCCTGAATGGAAGCGGCACTGGTCATGGCATAACCGGTTGCACGGCAGCTCATTACGTCAGAGTGGTCACCGAAAATTGAAAGTGACTGTGCAGCGAGGGCACGTGCTGAAACATGGATAACTGAGGGGAGCATTTCACCTGCAATTTTGTACATGTTCGGGATCATGAGGAGCAAGCCCTGAGAAGCAGTAAAGGTGGTGGTCAAACTGCCGGCGCTCAAAGAACCGTGCATTGCACCTGCAGCACCTGCTTCGGACTGCATTTCTGAGACTTCAAGGACTTCGCCGAACATGTTTTTCTGTCCCTGGCTTGCCCAAGTGTCAGCGTATTCGCCCATAGTGGACGAGGGGGTGATAGGATAGATTGCTGCAACTTCACTGAAAGCGTATGCGACATACGCTGCTGCGAAGTTTCCGTCGATGGTTTGCATTTTTTTGCCCATCTGTATTCCTCCGGTTAAAAATTATGGCATTTTGCCGTTAAAAATTTCTGAAAACTTTATGATACAGTCATAAAGTATTCTAATATACACGAAAAAACAAAAAATGCAAATTTTTTATGTAAAATAAGCGTATTTTGTATAAGGTTGCGTAAATGTGTGAAAAATAGTTATAAATTTGTTATAAAAAATCAAAATAAAAACTTGCGATTTTATTTTTTAGAGTTACATTAACAATGTACGATTGTTTTTGTTTAAACCATATTACTTATACGGAGGAAAAAATGAGTGATATTACAACCCTTCTCGATGATACCGAGGAAATGATGATGAAATCTGAAGAAGCCATGAAACATGACTTCGCCGCTATCCGCACCGGCAAAGCCTCTCCCTCTCTCCTTGACGGGATCATGGTCGAATATTATGGAGCAATGACCCGTTTGAAAGAACTTGCAGGTATAACCGCTCCGGAACCCCGACTGCTTGTCGTTCAGCCCTGGGACGCCGCCGCCGTCAAAGCTGTTGAAAAAGCCATTATCGCCGCCAATCTCGGCATAACCCCTATGAGTGACGGTAAATTGATCAAGCTTCCTATCCCTGAACTTTCACAGGAACGCCGTGTTGCTCTTGCAAAACAGGCCAAGGGCCGCGCCGAAGAAGCTAAAGTCTCTCTCCGCAATATCCGCCGTGATGCAAACGATGCCGCCAAAAAAGCTCAAAAAGGTGGTGACTTGACTGAAGATGAACTCAAGAAAATGCTTGACGATATTCAGAAAATGACTGATTCTTATATCGCTACTGTTGACAAAGATCTTGCCGCCAAAGAAAAAGAGTTGATGACAGTTTAATACAGGATTTATTATGGATAACAAACTTGATGCAATACAAATTGCAAATGAAGTTTTTGAAATTGAAGTCGAAGGAATAAGAGAGGTGCAGAAATCTCTCGGCAAAGAGTTCCTGACGATGGTCGATAAATGCATTGAAACACTTGATAAAGGCGGAAAACTTGTCCTCACCGGTGTCGGCAAGAGCGGTTATATCGGCAGGAAGATTTCAGCAACTCTTGCTTCTGTCGGTTCAGTTTCTATCTTTATGCATCCCGTTGAAGCTCTTCATGGCGACCTCGGTATGCTGCAGAAGAATGACCTGCTTATCGCTATAAGTTATTCCGGTGAAACAGATGAATTGCTTACTACTCTCAAACCAGCCAAACGTCTTGGTATTGAAATCGTTGCAATTACCGGCTATCCGGAATCATCATTGGCAAAAATTTCAGAACTTACTGTTCCTATGACTGTTGCCAGAGAGGCATGTCCTTTTAATCTGGCACCTACTACTACTACTACTGCTTTGCTGGTACTCGGAGATGCTCTTGCCATGACTCTTTTGAAACTTCGCGGTTTCAGCAAAGAAGATTACGGTCGTTTCCATCCCGGCGGAGCTATCGGCCGTGCAGTCACTATGCGTGCATGCGACATTATGCGCAGCGGGGCGAAATATTCAAAAGTTTCTCCCGCTACCAGCGTCAAAGATACTTTGTCAAGTATGAGCAATGCCCGTTGCGGTGCGGCGATTATTGTTGATGAAAATGATAATCTGCTCGGTATTTTCACTGATGGTGACTTCCGCCGTTCCGCAGAAAAGGATCTGTCTGTCCTTTCGCAGCCGATTGATGTTGCAATGACCAAAAATCCGACTTTTGTCGGTGCAGATGAACTTGCAGTCGCAGTTCTTAAAAAAGTTGAAGAAAAACATATCAATTCCGTCGTTGTCGTTGATAATGCAAACAAAGTTTGCGGTCTTATCGACGTTCAGGATTTACCCGGATTGAAACTTATGTAATGAGGTAAAAAATGGATGAATATACAAATAAAGTAAAAGTTGTGGTTGATAAACTCGGTCAGATCAAAATCGTTCCTGTTCTCGTTCTCAATTCTCTTGACGAAGGTCTCAAAATGTGTGAACTTCTCGTCAAATGTAATCTCAAAGCTGCCGAAATCACTTTCCGTACTCAGGCCGCTGAAGCTGTGATCCGTGAAAGTTCAAAGCGTTTTCCCGAACTTTTCATCGGTGCAGGTACAATTTTGAACGTTGCTGATTTGCACCGTGCTTTTAATGCCGGTGCCGCATTTGCAGTTGCTCCCGGTTTTAATCCCACCGTAGTTAAAGAAGCGGTCAAAAATTCTTATGCTTTCGCTCCCGGGGTCTGCACTCCGAGCGAAGTTGAACAGGCTTATGAACTCGGCTGTACTTTCCTTAAATTTTTCCCTGCCGAAGCTTCCGGCGGCGTGACTATGCTCAAAAGTTTGATAGCTCCCTATAAACATCTCGGAATCCGTTTCATGCCCACCGGTGGAGTTTTAACTTCCAATGTTGAATCTTATTTGAGTTTGCCTGAAGTTGTTGCTGTCGGCGGTACCTGGCTCGGCAAAGCTTCTGACCTTGCAGCCGGCAACTTTGATGCTATTGAAAAAGCCGTCACTGATGCTGTCGCTCTTGCTTCCAAATTTTAATCTTGCAGGTGTATTATGTTGAATTACAGAAAAAAAGAAGATTGCAAATATGACATCTTGAGCTTGGGCGAAGTTATGCTCCGCCTTGATCCCGGTGACGGACGTATCCATACCACCCGCACTTTTGCTGTGTGGGAAGGCGGCGGCGAATATAATGTTGCCCGTGGCATGCGCCGTTGTTTCGGCCAGCGTGCGGCAGTCGTTACTGCTTTTGCGGATAATCCTGTCGGCAGACTGGTTGAAGATTTCATCATGCAGGGCGGCGTTGATGTCTCTCTTATCAAATGGGTCAAATATGACGGCATAGGCAGAACTGTCCGCAATGGTTTGAATTTTACTGAAAAGGGGTTCGGTGTCCGTGGGGCAGTAGGCTGTTCCGACCGTGGCAATACTGCAGTTTCTCAACTCAAAGAAGGCGATATTGACTGGGATTATATTTTCGGTACTCTCGGTGTCCGTCATTTTCATACCGGCGGTATTTTTGCCGCTTTGAGTGATACCACTCCCGGTGTTGTTATCGAAGCTCTCAAAGCCGCAAAAAAATATGGCACTATCACCAGTTATGACCTCAACTACCGTCCCAGCCTCTGGAAAAGTATTGGCGGCAAAGAACGTGCCCAACAGGTCAATCGTGAAATTGCCAAATACGTTGACGTCATGATCGGCAATGAAGAGGATTTTACCGCCTGTCTCGGTTTTGAAGTTGAAGGGACCGATGCCAACTTGAGCAATATCAAAGTCGACAGTTTCAAAAATATGATCAAAAACGTCGTCAAAGAATATCCCAATTTCCAAGTCGTTGCAACAACTTTGCGTACAGTAAAAACTGCAACCGTAAATGATTGGGGTGCAATTGCTTATCAGGATGGAGAATTTTATGAATCAATCTACCGTCCCGGTCTTGAAATTTTTGACCGTGTCGGCGGCGGCGACAGTTTTGCTTCCGGCTTGGTTTACGGTTTGATGACTTACGGCACTGCTGAAAAAGCTGTTGATTACGGTGCAGCTCATGGCGCACTTGCTATGACTACTCCCGGTGATACTTCGATGGCAACTCTCGCTGAAGTCGAAAAACTCGTCGGTGGCGGTTCTGCCCGTGTTGATAGATAATTTATAAATGAATGCAGGAGGGATTTCTTCCCCTTCTGCACCCCCCATTTTTTTTCAAACCTTTTTAAGTATTTTTTATAGGAGAATTCGGGATTATGAAGAAAAACAGATATGTAGGTGATTACCCTGTAATCGGTATTCGTCCCTGTATTGACGGTCGCCGCGGTCCTCTGATGCTGCGTGAATCACTTGAACCGACTGTTTGGGCAATGGCAAATGCCGCAAAAAAATTGTTTGAAGAAAATCTCTTTTATTCCAATGGCGAACCGGTCAAAGTTGTGCTTGCTGATACTTGTATCGGTCGTGTTCCCGAAGCTGCAGCTTGTGCTGATAAATTCAAAAAAGAGGGCGTTTCCATTACTTTGTCCGTAACTTCCTGCTGGTGTTACGGTTCAGAAACTATGGATATGGATCCTGCTACTATCAAAGGAGTTTGGGGATTTAATGGCACTGAACGTCCGGGAGCAGTTTATCTGGCGGCAGTACTTGCCGGTCATGCGCAGAAAGGCTTGCCCGCTTTCGGCATTTACGGTCATGAAGTTCAGGATTTGAATCAGGTAAATGAAGTTCCTGAAGATGTCAGAGAAAAGCTGTTGCGTTTCGGTCGTGCGGCGATTGCAGTTGCCACTATGCGTGGTAAATCTTACTTGCAGATCGGTTCACAGTGCATGGGTATTGCCGGTTCTATTATGGATCAGGATATGATGGAAAGCTATTTCGGTATGCGTGTCGAATCCGTTGACGAAGTGGAAATCCTCCGCCGTATGGAAGAAGGCATTTATAATGAAGAAGAATTTCAGAAAGCTCTTGCATGGACTAAAGAACATTGCAAAGAAGGCAGAGATGACAATCCTGAATCCGTCAATTTCCTCGGCAAAGACCGCAGAATCAGATTTACTGATGAAGAAAAAGAAAAACAGTGGGAATTTACTGTTAAAATGTACTGCATTATCAAAGATTTGATGGCAGGAAACAAAAATCTTCCCGATGCTTTTGAGGAAGAAAAAGCAGGACATAATGCTATCGCCGGTGGATTTCAGGGACAGCGCCAGTGGACTGACCATTGGCCCAACTGCGATTATCCTGAAGCATTGTTGAGTTCGACTTTTGACTACGAAGGAGCCAGAGAACCGTTCACACTTGCCACTGAAAATGACGTGCTGAATGGTATGGGTATGCTGATGATGCGTCTTTTGACTCACCGGGCTCAAATTTTTGCTGACGTCCGCACTTACTGGTCAAGTGAAGCTACTGAACGTGTTACAGGTTACAAACTTGAAGGCAAGGCTAAAGAATCTGACGGCATTATCCATTTGTTGAATTCCGGAGCTGCCTGTTTGGACGCCAGTGGTGTCTGTACCGACGAAAACGGTAATGCAGTCATGAAAAAATGGTGGGAAGTCACCGAAGATGATATTAAGAAAATGACAGATGCAACTGTTTGGTGTGAAGCAGGTTTTGATAATTTCAGAGGCGGCGGTTTCTCCAGCCACTTTGATACTTATGCGGAAATGCCCGTCACCATGATCCGTTTGAATCTGGTCAAAGGTCTTGGCCCCGTCCTGCAAATCGCTGAAGGATGGACTGTTAATCTGCCTAAAGAAGTTAATGATACTTTGATGGAACGTACCAATCCGACATGGCCCTGCACCTGGTTTGCTCCCCGCTGTGACGGCAAGGAGGGTTCACCGTTCAAAACTGCTTATGAAGTCATGATGAATTGGGGTGCCAATCACGGAGCGATTTCATACGGTCATATCGGAGCGGATTTGATTACTATGTGTTCAATGCTGCGTATTCCGGTTTGTATGCATAACGTTCCTGAAGAAGATATTTACCGTCCCGCCTGCTGGAATGCTTTCGGTATGGATAAAGAAGGTCAGGATTATCGTGCCTGTGCAACCTATGGACCTTTGTACAAATAACATTGATCTATAAATAAAAATAGGGCTGTTGCAAAACTTTTTTGAGATTTTTGCAACAGCCCTATTTTTGGGTTTCATCGACGGTTTGAGACAGAATATCACAGACCTTGCGGCAAAGCTCGGATTGAAACCGCCGTATGTAACGCGGGTACTTGGCTTGAACAACCTTGCCCAGCACTTTCAAAGCCTCATTCAAAGTTTTCTTTTCAATTTTCATGTTTTTACCTTTCAATTAAATTTTAAACATAAAAAGCCCCGCCGATTCTTTCGAACCGGCGAGGCTGATATTTGATCGTGGCTTTATTCCACTATAGTGATATATAATTAACTTTATAATGGAAAGCAGTGTTGCTTAAAATAAATCTTTGTGCTTTTAAAGAAAAGTGCTTGACTTTTCTGAAAACAACTGTATATTACCACTGAAAACAGTCTTTAATATAATAAACAGGCAGAGGTGATTTAATGAACGTTTCTTACAGACGGTTGTGGAAGCGGCTTATTGACTGCGACATGAACAAAACCACTTTGCAAAAAATGGCTGGAATCAGTTCTGTTTCCATGGCTAAACTCAGTAAAAACGAAAATATTACAACTGATGTTCTGGCAAAAATATGCATTGCATTAAATTGTGATTTCGGCGATATTATGGAAATGGAAGAAACTCCTGACTGGCGTAAAACAGAAGGATTGAAGTTCAGCTTTGGAGATTCGGTTAATCAGGAGCCGCGTTCCGGTGGCTTCGCCCTTGGAGAATTGTTCTGTGGTCCCGGTGGTTTAGCGGTCGGAGCCATGAAAGCTGATATCGGCAGTTCTGAATATTTCATCTCTCACAAATGGGCGAATGATTTTGATGCATCTACCTGCGACACCTACCGCCGCAACATTTGTCCTGATGATCCTGATTCTGTAATCTGTGAAGATGTCCGGAAACTTGATTTGGAGTATCTTCCGCCGATTGATGCTCTGGCTTTTGGTTTTCCCTGCAACGATTTCAGTGTAGTCGGAGAACAAAAAGGATTTGACGGCACATATGGACCGCTTTACACTTATGGTGTCCGAGTGCTTAAAAGTCATCATCCCAAATGGTTTCTTGCTGAAAATGTCGGCGGTTTAGCCTCTGCCAACGAAGGAAAAGCGTTTGCAAAAATTCTTTCAGATTTACAAGCGGCCGGATACAGAATATATCCGCATTTATATAAGTTTGAGGAATACGGTGTACCGCAGGCAAGACACCGGATGATAATTATCGGTATCAGAGCCGATCTGCCGTATGAATATAAAGTTCCCAGTCCGGCTCTTTATGCAAATGTTGACAACACTTGTCGCAATGCGTTGGAAAATCCTCCAATCCCGTTTGGTTCTCCCAATTCAGAACTGACCAGACAGGACCCACGTGTTGTGGCAAGATTGAATTATATCAAACCTGGTCAAAATGCCTTTACAGCCAATCTTCCGCCTGAACTTCAGTTGAATGTAAAAGGAGCGAAAATCAGCCAGATTTACAAACGCCTTGATCCTGATAAACCGGCATACACAGTAA
This sequence comes from Lentisphaeria bacterium, assembly GCA_017505415.1. Lineage (GTDB taxonomy): Bacteria > Verrucomicrobiota > Lentisphaeria > Victivallales > Victivallaceae > RGIG5270. Next base: position 10,911 of record JAFVPG010000122.1, read on the forward strand.
CCGGTTCCGGTGGTGGTGGAACTCATATTTATCATTATTCAGAACCGCGTGCATTGACCAACCGTGAACGTGCCAGATTGCAAACATTCCCGGATGATTTTGAGTTCCTCGGCTCAAAAGAATCTGTCAGAAAGCAAATAGGAATGGCGGTTCCGTGCCGCGGTGCTCAAATCATTTTTGAAGCTGTTCTCAAAACCTTTGCCGGTATTGAATATGAGAGTGTCCCTTGCAATGTTGATCTCAAAGCACATGGAGTTGAAAAATGCTGAACTACTGGTGGGTTACAAGACCGAAACGCAAGCTGAATTCTATTCCTGAAGTTCTTTCTGCATTTGCAGAAATTTCATTGGATCAGGAATGGCAGGGACAACGGGATTCTCACCTTTCTTTGGAAGATGCACTGGAAGAGGCTGGCTTAAAGCGACCGGGAGAACGCAGAGATCACACGGGAGGCGGTGGACGTACTTATCAGGCATGGGTATCCAGTCTCGGATTGATTTTTACTCAACAATCTACTGGAAAAATAAAATTGACACTTGCCGGAGAAGCTATTATGAACGGTGATTCTCCTGTCTCTGTTTTGACCAGTCAGATTCTGAAATATCAGTTCCCATCATCTTTTTCTATGAGTCATGGAGTTTGTGTCTCTCCGCGCTTTCATATTCGTCCGTTCCGTTTTTTGCTTAAATTACTCAATGATTCCCGGGTGCAATATTTGACTCAAGAGGAAATCGCAAAAATTGTTATTGTTGAAGCCGAAAAAGAGACGAAAACGTGCTTTGAATATATCGTTAAGCGTATTGCCGACTTCAGAGAGCGTGGAAATGCTTGTCTGGCAAAAGATTTTTCAACGCAGTACACCAGCTCTAAAGGGACAGTAAACGAAGATAACCCCTATGCCCACCTGCTGGATATTGCCAACACGATAATCAACTGGATGGAATACACCCAACTGGCAAGACGGGATGAATGCCGGAATCTTGTAATTGTCAGTGAACGTCAGGATGAAGTAACCCGTATATTGGCTGAAAATCCGCCATTAATTGACCGTCCTGAACAGCATGAATATTTTCAACGCAAGTACGGTATTGATCCTAAACACAGGAAAGATACCCGCGACTTAACCGGAGCGGTAACCGTTACAGCGAAAATTATTGCCGAACAAAAGATCCGCAATGCATTCATTGGCGAATCGTTAAAAGTTCCGATTGCTAAAATTTCATCTGCGGTAATTGACAAAATTACAGAACTTACCGGAATTGACAGTAAATTGGTTGAAGATACATTGTTGCGCTGGTATCCTCACGGTGCAATCGGTTCATTTATGACGGAATATCAGGAAATGGCATTTAAGGGTAGAGAGGATGCAACTGATTTTGAAAAAGCTACTGTTGCAATTTTTCGTGATTCGTTTGGATTTGCAGCTGAACACGTTGGTCCGATCGGCTTGACTCCTGATGTATTGCTTTTGTCTGATGCTGCCGGTTATCAGGCGATCATTGACAATAAGGCTTACAGCAGATACAGCATATCAAACGATCACCGCAACCGGATGGTTCACAACTATATCTGTCAATTGTCCTCTTACAGTAAGTCTGCTCATCCGTTGGCATTTTTCTCCTATATAGCCGGTGGTTTTGGAAACAACATTTCCACGCAGATTAAAAGTATTGCCGATGAAACCGGTATCGCCGGTTCTGCTGTCAGCGTGTTTAATATAATCAAACTGGCAGAAGAAAATCAGCGTAATCCATACAGCCACGAGTCTATCAGAGACATTTTCTCAAAGAACCGTTTAATCGAGTTGAAGGATTTATAACATGGATCATTTGACACCGGAAAAACGCAGCTGGAATATGAGCCGTATCAAATCAAAAGATACGACTCCTGAATGCATTGTGCGTTCATTTCTCCACCGTAACGGTTTCCGGTTCAGACTCCAAGTTAAAGACCTTCCCGGCAAGCCGGATATTGTTTTGCCGAAATATAAAACCGTGATAGAAGTTCGCGGCTGTTACTGGCATAGACACGAAGGTTGCAAGGATGCCACTACACCGTCAACAAATACTGAATTCTGGAAAAACAAGTTCGCTGCCACGGTCGCCCGTGACAAGCGAACAGAGCAGGAGTTAAAAGCTTTGGGATGGAAGGTCATTGTCCTTTGGGAATGCGAGATAACAAATAAAACATTTCCCGAATTATTAAATATGAATTTGGGTAATATGGAGCAAAAAAAATGAGAGCAGTGTTACTGACGATGGGGATAATATTGCTTTTTTGCGGATTATTGCTCTTTGAAAAAGAACATAAAAAACTTAATAATTTTTGGGATGAATTATGGATAAAATTCGATGATAGTGTTCTTCAGATACAAAATTCTTCACTTACTTGGATAAGCAAATCCAAATTGATTTCATTAAAAATCATTAATATTTTTTTTGAAAAACAAATTTTCTCATTTAAAAATTATTATTGTTCGCTGTTGTTTATCAATATGGCGACATTTTTTCATTTTGGCCTTTTGTGCATAACGTTCATTATTAGATACGGTTCTATCGCTTCAAAATTCAAATTACATTATGGTTTAACATTTTATATCCCAATGTTTAAGGAAATAAACGTATCCCCTTTAGCTTTATCATTTAAAGGATTTACTATATTGTACTGGGGTATTGCGAGCATAATTTTTTTTGCAATCGTCGCATTACTATTGCTAATACGATTTTCAATACATAAATACCCGTTATGGTGTGGTGGCGGATTGACAACGGCTATTACTATAGCAGAATTTTACTATAAATGGCAACATACAGGATCATTGGTTATATATAACGATACATCTGGAAATTTTTTAGAAAGTGTTTTTACTCCATATCCAGTGGCAGTAAAGGTAATTATTTTCACGCTGAGATTACTTATTGTACCTTTAGTGTTAATGACAGCTGTTTATATTTTAAGGCGTATTTTTTATGCGAATGATGACAAATACCGTTATATCTATAAATTAACAGTTGCAACGATTATCGGATATATTACTTTTTGCTATACCGTTCTATTTTATTTCTATGCAAGTATTTCTAACTTTAATTGGTGGGTCGGTTGCGCAGATTTGTTACCAACAATTTTTACTCCAATCGCGGCATTAACAATTATAATTTTGAGTGCCAATATCATCATTTTTACATTGAACGGCTTATTAAATCTGATTAATCGAATTATATATATAATTCCTAAATACAAAGTTTTTACAAAGGATAAAACTTTTATTTCAACAGGGAGT
>JAFVPG010000123.1 GCA_017505415.1 Lentisphaeria bacterium
ATCAAGTCTTTCCGGATGCATGATGAAGTATCCGGCGAGAGCATCAATATGCATTTGAGAAGCATTTATTTCCGGATATTTATTTTTTATTTCATTAAAAATCTTATCCCAGAATACCATGGAATAATTGAGTGCATTTGACTTGGTTGCACTCAAAACGTTTTTCTTATTTTTTTCCAGTGCATGACAGAAAGCGTAGTGAATGATACGTTCAGTTCCTTTTTTGGTGAAAACAGCTTCCTGAGTTGCTACATCATCGTCCATGTAACCGAGTCCGGAGTATTCACCTTCAGAGTTTTCACGGATAACTACGAAGTCAATATCGGTGTTTTTGAGCGGAGAGTTCAGACCGGGCAGAAGTTTGATCGGGCGCAAATTGACGTACTGATCAAATTCTTTGCGTATCGGCAGCAGCAGATCACGCAGCGAAATATGGTCTGGAACTCCGGGGAAGCCGACGGCTCCGAGCAATATAGCATCACATTCACGGAGTATTTTCAGCCCGTCTTCAGGCATCATACGGCCGTGTTCAAGGTAATATTGGCAGCTCCATGGCAGGTTGTTGTAAGAGAATTTAAAACTCCCGTCTTTTTCTGCAACTGCATTCATGACACGGCAGCCTTCACGCACAACGTCAACGCCGATACCGTCGCCGGGGATGAGATTGATTTTGTAATTGTTCATAATTTTACTCCTTATATGTTAATATGTTGAAATTACAGGTGATTTGATCAAGCCGCAGGGAACGAGCTGTCTTGGCAATGATTCATAAACTTTGAATTGGTACGGACCGGTTCTTTCCGGCCATTTTGTATTAAGATAGAACGGACCGAGGGCATTGCGCCTGTGGCCGTAAACTGTGATTGCCAGACGGTGTTTCCCTGCCGGGATTGAACATTCAAAGGGGAATGTCAGCAGCAGTTTTTCTTTTTCATCGTCGATTTTGACTCCGATAAGAGTTCCACGCCATTCAGGAAACGAGATAATTGCATCAGCAGAATTGTCAATGTCAGTAAAATATGTTACATTCCCGGCATAATTTGCAAGTTTCTGCCTGCACCAGTCTCCGGTAAAAAGTTTTTCCGGCAGTGCTGTTATATGAGAATTTTCATCAACTCCGAATCTGCCTCTGATATAAATGGCTTCCAAATTGGTGTAATAGTCATATTTTTCGCAGACAAGAACAAGTTTATTTTGACCTTTTTGCAGGAAATTTCTATCCAAAGCAATATTTTTTATGGCATGATCAAGGTAATATCCTGAAATATTCTGCATGATTTTACTGCCGTTGAGATAAATGGTGAATTTTTCGGGATTTTCCAACGAAATAATACAGTCATTTTCCGGTATGCAGTCACATTCAAAAGTGAAAGTCAAGGTGAGTTTCATGCTTTTTTCAAATTCAGGTTTTCTGCGGTGCCAAGGCTGTTCCATCATGCCGCCGCGCGGCATTTCACCGAGCATGGCACGGAATTTATCGTCTGCTGCAATAATGTATTCAGCGGTTGAAGAAGATGCATTTTCAGTTTGCCATTCAGCATGATCGAGGACGAGAATATTTTCTTCACTCAATTCAAAATCAAAGCCTGTATCCGGCATTTCAGTTGTATTCAGGCAGGGTTTGGGTATTATTGGAACGAAATTTGAGAATGTATTGTTTATAACGAAAAGCCGGCTCTCAAGTCTGTTGAATGATGTTTTGAAAATATAAGTTCCGTTTTCATATTTGTAATCAATGGAGCAATATGTTCCTGAAAAACAATTAAATTCGGCAATATTACCTTTGAACGGAACTGCAAGTTTTACGGTTATATCGCTGTATTTGAGATTGCGTTCACGCACCATTATTGCCTTTTTCTGATCATCGGTAAATTTCATTGAGGTATTGGCGATAAAAAGAGTGTAACCGTCATCAATATCTGCAAGACGCGAGAGTAATGCTTCTGCTTCATTATTATTGGAATCTGCAAGCGAGATACGGCGGAAGTCTGAAGAAATTTTTTCTGCAGCATTTTCCCACGAAACCTGTGTAAAGGATGTAAATATCTTTTTGGCATATTCAGACGGCAGAGCATCTACAAAGGCTGGCGGTTCGCCGAGATAGAAAATCTTCCCTTTGAAATCAATAAGCAGTTTCAGGGTGGTTGAACGTATGGTTTTGAGTTCCGGGATGAGGATTTGCCGGTAAGAGGCTTTGCCGATTTGAATAATTTCACCGTCAGTGGAACCGAGGCGGCTCATGATCTCTTCATCACCGAAGTCAAAGTCAATATTCTGTTTCAAGAGCAGGTTGCTGAGTTTTGTATGGGCATTATCCAGTTTGTTGATTATGGGAGAATCGAAAACGTCAAGGACTTTCCGTCCCGGCTGGATTTGCCGTTTTGCCAGAGATTCGTTGTCATCCGGAATATCTTTGACCATGACGCTCCACAGCGATTCAATGGGATGAATGACCAGCAGATCCCGAATTTCATTTCCTTCAACGAGAACTGACCCGAGGCGTGCAAAATAATTTTCAAGCGCGGGATATTGTCTGTACCATGGAGAATGATTGAGGAAACTTGCAGGATAATCACGTTTTCCTTCACCGGCAAGAGAATACCACGAAAGGTGCAGACAGCGTATGTTTATTCCCAATGCATACTGCCAGTCGCCGATTGCTTTATGTCCGAAAAGCGGGAAATCCCAACCGGTACAGCCGTAAGTTTCAGTCATTCTTAATTTTTTCCCGGTTTGCCGGGCGGCGGAACTGCATTGTTTGACGGTATTGAAAATGTTCCAGTATTCAGTGAGAACATCGACACCGGGAATTTGCATTTTTTCATAACAGCGCATGGCATTGCCGATGTACAGAGTCTGGGCGGAAAGAGAATCCTCTCCAAGCAAATGTCCGCAGAGCGGCAGGTTGTTTTTATCGCCCCATTCTGCGATTTGACCGATGAAATTTTCTGCAAAAAATGAGCTTAAAAGGTCATAAAAATCATGCCGTACCTGCGAAACTTCCAACTCAGTTGCAAAAAACAGTTCAGGAAGTCTGTCAATGAGTTCGTAATTATAACGATTTTTGAATTCTTCACAAATATTCCATGTCCACGGCAGACAGCCGAGAATTGCACCGTGAATATAACATGGTTCATCTGTAAATATGGCAGGAATGGACTTTGAAAATCTGTCGCGGTAATGTTTTGCATAAACCTCGTGAGTGACATTGATAAATTCTTTGACGGAATCTGCATCAATGGTATTCAGGTAAGAGGCGTTGTTGTACCAGGTGGATGATTCCATGTACTGCCAGTAAAAATTGAAAAGTTTTTCATCTGCGGAGATGTTTCGGTCGTTCTTTTTCAAACGGCGCATGGAAATTATTTTGCTATCTTGCAAGGTGATGGCAAAAGCGGCAACCAAATTGCCATAAGTTGGTACAGCTTCAGCAGTGCAATAAATTTTTTGAGCTTTGAAACGGTCATTGGAAGTAACAAAACCGCCTGCCGCACCTGACGGCCAGCGGTCTTCATCATAGAGATATGCGAGCATGCCGTATTTTTCCGCTTCGTTGATACAACTGTCTATTGCTTTGAACCATTCATTACTTAGATAAGCGGTATCCAATCCGGTTCTTGAATGCATAAAAAATCCGCCGAATCCCATTTCATGCATGATTTTTATCTGTTCTTTGAGAATATTTTCATGCAGTTTGCCGTTCCATGCCCAGAATGGTGCGCTGTGCATAAAAGCCGGCGGATTTGAGAAGTTATTCAAAATATTTTTTATCATGAGAAAACCTTATTGAAAAATGTTAATCCGTACCGGTGTTCAGCCTGATTTCCTTTTTATTTTTGTTCTGGGCTTTATATTGGCGTGGAGTACAGCCGATTTTTTTCCTGAATATTCTTATGAAATATGCAAAGTCGGTGAAACCGCATTTTTCTGCAATTTCTTTGCCGCGCATGGAACTGTTTATGAGCAGGAAGCAAGCCTGTGATATGCGCAGCTGGGTAAGGTATTCAAGCGGGGTGCAGCCGGTAACTTTTTTGAAATTCCGCAACAGACTGTTCGGAGACATGGAACACGCTTTGGCAATATCTTCAAGATAAATATTGTTCATATAATTTTTGTTGAGAAATGAGATCGCATAAACAATGTCGCCTGAACTGTAAATCGGTTCATGGACTTTTTGATTTTCCCAAATATCGCAGACAATGCTGATAAGTGCCAGAAAATAACCGAGCAGCATGGAATCCCGTGCGGTTGTCCGTGACTGGTAAACTTCTTCTATTTTGTCCAGAAGCGTTTCTATTTCTGCAAATTTATTTTCTTTCGGATGAATGCATGGATAATGACCTTTGTTTTCAAAAAATTCATGTGGAGTGGTGAAAAGATACATGAAAGACGGATTACTGAAGAGCTTCAGATGAGGCAAAGGCAGTTTGTCCAGCAGAAAAAGCATGTTGAAAATTTTGAGATTATCAGTTTTGTAATATCCGTGGCATCCGTTGGATGGCAGTATCAGAATATCTCCTCTGCCTATCATTTTCATTTTGCCGGTCGCCCAGTAAAGTCCGGAACCGCTGCGGACAAAAACGATTTCACTGAATTCATGAATATGCGGCTTGGTATCAAGCTGCTCCAAATTGAATCCGCGCAGCGGAAAATCCGGAGTGTCTTTGAAACTGTTTTTCGCCAGCATTGTAAATATATACATAAAATAACCTCCGGAATTAATATAATACGTATAAAGAAAAAGTCAATGTATCAGTTGTATATTTTAAAGGCAGGATATTTGTTTTTTATAAAAAAAGCTGCGGAAAAACCTCTCAAAAGGTAAACCGCAGCCTCATGATAATTTATTTTATATCAATATCAAAGTGTAGAAATGCTCTGTCTTCCTCAAGCTCATTTATGAAGCGTATGGTGTAGTCGGTATTTTGACTGTCACGTGAGATTTCAGCTTCGATGAATGAATAAAAAGGTGTATTGATATAATATTTTTCACCACGGTGCAAACTCCAGATGCCAAGTTTGTGATGACCTGTACCAAATATTTTTTTGAGGTCTATCCAGGGGGAACTTTCGCCGTTGACGACAAAATCAGTGCGGGGTGGTTCTTCGGTTTGGAAGCCGTTTTTGGTGATGTACCCGATACGTTTGAATTCATTGTTTCCGTCAAATTCTCCGAAAATAAAACGGTTGTCATAGAGGTCAATGATCATGGAAGATTCGTACGGCAGTGGAATATCCGGTACTGTAACTTTGAGGAAAAGTTCTTCTGCAGGAGTGACTTCATAACGCATTTTGCGTTGAGATTCGATAGTTTCAAGGTATTTTTGTGCAGTTTTTGTAAGCGGATATTGCGGGCGTTCATAGAAGTCAAAATCAAACTTTCCGTACGTAACTGCCGCCACACCGAGGGGAGCGAGTTCAAAAGATGTTCCGTCAAATTTATTTGCTTTGAAATCCATGCAGAGACGTCTTTCTTTGCCGTTCGGATCGAAGTTTGTTTTTGAAAAGTCAATGGATGTATCAATGACGGTACTTTCATGGCTGAAGTTGGCATAGATGCAAACTGCCCGGTCGTTGTCGATCATCATATAATGTGAAACTTTTTCTGTTTTCGGGAAGATGCCTCTTGAGTTGTAATCATTGAAAACGGCAAGATCTTTGCTGCCTTTGAGTAACTGCCACAAACGCAGGAGCGGTATGAAAGGTTTGTCATTGATTCCGGGAGAATTCGGATGAGAAAGCGATGATGTTTTGAATTGTGTACCAAGCGGAATATGCGGGAATTGTCCGGTTGCCGCCAGAAACGGAACCATCTCCTGTGTGCCGTATTCCGGGAATGCGGCTGTCCACATTGAACCGGTACAGACAGGAGCCATGGAGAAATACAAATGTTCATGACGGCCTTTGATAAGCAGACCTCTTTCCCCTTCGCCGGAAACGTATCCGTCAATGGTGCCGTTTGTCATGCCGACTGCTGAAAACATCGGACCTGTATGGTTGAAAATAACAGCATCTCTGCCAATGAGTTTGCGGCGGAGAATGGATTCATTGTAGTGGTGGCGGAAATGTATTCTGCCTTTGGGATGAACTTCATTCGGACGTTGAATATAGCAGAACGGGCCGCCGTAATCCATGTAAAGTCCGTCCCAGTTGGGTTGCAGAATATCGAAATACCAGTCGAGCCGGTCTTCGACACATGCAAGTTCATTACCTCTTATATATAGAGCGATACGCATATTTTTGGCATGAACTGCATCTACTACTTCTTTCAGACGTTTGCGGTTGAATGGCAAACCGCCATTCTGTACGTCGCCGCGCCAGTTTTCGTGAAGGATGAGGACGTCAGTGCCGTTTGCGGCAATGGCTTCGAGAACTTCATCAGAGGGGAAACGTTCAAAATTGTCAAAATAATGATACATGGAGAGCGGCGGCAGATGACGGACTTTGGGGGCGGGAGCAATCACCCAGCCGATTTGATTGCGCCATTGCCATACACCGCCATCGGGAATGTCAGGTGTGGTCTGGAAATCGAAAGAAATGAGCGCATTGCCGTCGTTCCATTTTACAGAAGATGCGGTATCTTTTGCTTTTCCGGCGAGGGAGCCGTCGGCTTCAACGAAAAATTCTGCATAGAAGCTCGGACCTTCGGCGGATTGCACGACAAAGCCGCATTTCGGGAAAACTCCCTGTTGTTCACGGTCACTTCCTTTGGGCAAATCACGTTCCGGCGCTGAAGTCTGAATCAACGTTCCGTCAAGTACTGCCGGACGGTAGGCAAGGTCGAAATTTACACTCGGATATTTTGCAAAAGCAAGATTTATTTTGAGTTCAAATTTACTTATTTTGCGGACATTGCAGGTGTTGCCGAAAAATACGGTGTTGGCAAAAAAAGTACCATCGGCAAAAATATCATATTTGAGATTGAGGAAAAGGTCATTGAAATCACCGACTTCAAGATTGGTGAATTCGATGACCTCTGCACCGTTGCTGCTGTTATAAGTATTTGTTTCTGAAATGTTTGTGGATTTGATATGCATTGTATTCCCGTTTTCGTCACGAATATCCCACATCATCGGCTGCAGGAGCAGATCGTTGTTGTCGAACTCTTCCGGCAGCAGGATTTTCTGTACCATTCCTGTATCGGAAAATTCATAAGTTATGCCGTATGCGGTAAATTTCCGGGATGTTGAAAATTCCATGTTTTTCTCCTTGTTTTGTGTTAAAGTAATAAAAAAACTTGCTTTATTCTATTGTTTTTTACGACAATTGAAAAAAACATGTATTTATGTTGCAACTGTCGTATTATCAAATACAAACAATGAAAATTGAATGTGTTTATGTTTTTTAATTTAGCATAACAAAAAATTTTTGCAAATTTCATAAAAAAATGACTTGATAACTTGTTTTAATATATGTATAATGTTAATTATTAATGATTTAGCATTTTTTTTATGTTTATTTGATATTGCTTTTTTCAGGCTGAAAGTGGTTTGGATAACAGAAAAAATGCAAATTTGGGGATATTGTCTTTATTTTGGTGAAAAAATCCTATTGTTTTTTTTGAAAGTGCGTTGTAAATTAAAATCAGTAACGAAATTTTTTACATTAATAATCCGAAAAAAAGGAGGAAAAATATGATCAAACGTATTGCTCTTTTGGTTGCGGCTGTACCTGTGATTGCAGCCGGTGGTTACAAAGAAGATATTGCAACAGCTCAGAAACTTTTTCTCAGCGGCAAATACAAAGATGCAGTTGCCGCCTATGAAAAGGCAGAAAAAAGCGCCGCCAATACCAGTCAGGCAGCGCAGTCCGCTGTCCGTAAAGCCCGCTCACTGGTCGCTCTCGGCAAAAAAGATGAAGCGGAAAAATTTATCAATGAAAAATTCTCCGATCCGAAATTCGGTGACGGCCATACCAAAGCTGAAGCATATTATGACCTTGGTCTGAGATATGAAAATGCCGGTCAGCTTGACAAAGCTGCTGAATATTATGCAAAAGGCGGCGATACGACTACTGCAACTTTCGCCGTTGCAAATTGTTTGAGCCGTCAGGGTATCATTCTCAAAAATAAACGCAAATATGCCGAAGCCAAAGAAGTTTTTCAGAAAATTCTTTCCGGTAAATTCAGCAATGGAGAAAAATGCACCGCATTCTGTCAGATGGCAGTACTTGCCGCTATGGGCAAAGATTTCGGCAAGGCAAATTTCATCATCGAAGAGGCAGAACGGGTTCTCCCAAACAATACAGAAGTCAAACGTGCCAAAGTTGAAGTTCTCATTTTTGAAGGAAAATTTGCAGATGCTCTGAAACTCAATACTGAAATCGCAGAAAATCCGAAAACTCATAAAGGTATTGCAGCTTCTGCTTTTTCAAGAAATGCATGGATCTATTATTACAGACTCAAACAGAATGATAAAGCTCTCGCAGAACTTGAAAAAGCATCCAAACTCAATGCTCCGTGGGGATTTGATAAGGCTCTTTACAAGAGACTGAAGAAATAATCATTATAAAAGGAGATAAAATGAGAAAAATAAGCAATTTTATTCTTACAGCTGTGTTGATGAGCTGTTTTGCTTTGAGCGGTGCATGGGTCGCTCCGGGCGAAGAAATTCTGCCGGAGGCCAAGGTATTCCGGAAACGTATATCCGCCGCACGTTATATTTACACTGCTCCGGACGGCAAAGTTTTTCCGCTCAAATCATATTCACGTCTGACCTTGAATTTTGATGAAGAAATTGAGAGTGCCAAATTCCTCGTTTTCTTTGAAAAGGGCGGTAATTTGTATGTCAACGGACAGAAAATGACAGGAAAACCCATTCCTGCCAATAAATACAGAGGTCATATCAAAGGTTCATGGTATGATTTGTCAAAAGTCCTGAAAAAAGGCAAAAATGTTATCGCCGGTCAAACTCAGAAATTTGCCACTCCGAAAGGCTGTTTCGGCTGGATCATGCGCGGAACTGTCAAGTTCAAGTCAGGAAAGGAACAGGTCGTTGTCACTGACAGCAAATTCAAATCATCAGGAACTTTCGTTGAAAACTGGTTTGCTGTCGATTTTGACGATTCTGCATGGAAAAATGCTCACGACCTCGGCGATGTAATGTACGGCCCGTGGATCAATTACGGTAATGTACCTGAACTTTATGCTTCAGCTGAAGAACAGAAAAAAATTGATGAAAGTGTAGCTCTTGATCCGGTACGTGCCAAAAAACTCGCAGAACGCCCCGATCCGAAATTTTCAATCGCTTACAGAGGTTTGATTCCCGCTATCAAAGTTGATAACGAATATCTGCCTCCGGTAATGGGCGGCGGTCCCGGATTCAGTGCTTACGGATTGGATAAGCTTATCAAGGAATATCGTGCCGGAATCAGAGTTTTCCGTTTTGCCTTTCCTATGGACGGAGTTTCCAATGCTGTTACCGGAGAATATGATTTGAATGAACTCAGCCGTGCAATGAAGCGTTTTGTCAAAGTTGCACCTGATGCCTATGTTATATTAATGGTCAGTCCCGATTTGCGTATCGGAAAATTCAATCGTGAAAATCCCGGTGAATTGATCGGTTATGTCAATCCGGATGTAAAAAGTAAAGATCCGTGGGTCGGCAATATGACTGCCGGTTCATGCGCTTCCAAAGTCTATCGTGAAGAACAGGCTCGCATCGTCCGTCTCGTCGCTGAACTCTGCAAGAAAAATGACTGGGGCAAACATGTTATCGGTTTCGGTATGTGGTACGGTCCATCCGGCGACGGTTTCCCGTGGGGATTTTATCAGGGAATGCCTGACAACAGCAAACCTATGACTGAAGCATTCAGAAACTTCTGCCGCAACAAATATAAAACCGTTGCCGCTCTCCGCAAGGCATGGGCAGATAACAAAGTCACTTTTGAAACTATTACTGTCCCCGGCAAAGTTGAACGCAACGCCAGAGGTCATTATGTCCATGATATTCAGTATGGCCCTGAACGTAAACTGACTGACTATTATACCTGCTATAATAATGAATTTCTGGAAATGCACCTCAATATTGGCAGAGTATGGAAAAAACTTATGCCGAATAAACTTTTCGGAACTTATTACGGTTACTGTCTCCTGCCCTACGACCCTGTCGGAGTGACTGCATTGGTTGAGAAAGCGCTTGCCGCTCCTGAAATAGATATTCTTTTTGCAACGACAGAGGGATATAACCTGACTGCAGGACAGACCAGACATCTGCC
>JAFVPG010000124.1 GCA_017505415.1 Lentisphaeria bacterium
CCAACGTCCAAAGTTCCTGTTTGATGATGTTTTTTTCTTTTTCAGTCATTTTTGACCTCCTTGGTTTGTAGTTAATATATTTGTGAACCTGTGCCATTTTCTGTCATAGCAAGGCCTGCAAGCAAAAATTCTCTAAAACTTTGAAAATATTTTTTAGTCTGCAAATAATATAATGAATACTGTGTGACATTTTTTGACATCTGTATTTGACATTGTGTGCTTTGTGTGATATATTTCATATACAATATTGTGAAGGAGATATAAAATGAATAAAACAATATCAGATGATTTATTGAAAGAATTTGAGGAATCCGGTTTGGATTTAGATTCTTTTATGAAGAAAAAACTTTCTGACGCAGGAAAAGTAAACGCGGTAGAGATTGTTGAAGAAATGAATACCACTGCGGCAATGATCGATCAAAATTATGCTGATCTCAAAGAGCATAAGGCCAATGGCGGCAATCGGCAGAGTTGGCTGCAGCGGAAACTCGGTGTTGTTTTTTCGAAAATGTCGCCATCCCAGGCGGGGCAGGTAATTGGACATTTGACCCAAGCCTTATCTGGCGACAGTGAAGATGTTCCGGAAGATGCGGTCTACAACGATATCAATGCTGAAAGTAAAATTGAAAAATTGGACAAAGCTATTATTCAATCAGTCTGCCGCAATTTTGTATATGACGGAGGTGAAAAATGAGTATTGTTGATCAAGCACTGCGTGGTAATGCTGACTCATTTGATACTGTCCGTAAATTGGGAGCTCTTTCTCAGGTGCTTTCGGGAGAAGATGCTGTTGATTCTGTCATTGCATCAGATAAAGTTTTGTTTACGATGAGTGAATCTGTTGCTGTTGCCGAAGGAGCGTCTTCGGAGCAGGATGCGTTTGAGAATCTGATTGATCGTGCGGCTGTTTATGTGACTGTCTGGGCTCAACAGAAATGTGTTGAACTTTGTGAAGCAGGCGGAGCTTTGCTTGGAGCAAAAATCGGCGCAATATTTGGTCCCAAGGGTAGTGAAATCGGAGCAAAAATCGGCAAATGGCTTGGCAACAAAGTTGGAAATACCTTGAAGCCTGTTGTTGAGAAAGGTGTTCAACTCATTGCAAATGTAGCAAAAACTGTATGGGGAACTGTTAAAAGTGTTGTCAGCAGTATTTGCAACACTGTTGCCAACTGGCTTGGATGGTAAATATGGCTGTTATACGAATGAAGGGTGTCAAGATCAAGAATCTTGATCAGTTGCGGGAAAATTTTGACTTTACCAATGCGAAAGACTATCTTTTGCAGGGAACGCTCTCCGCATGGATGCGGGAACAGGGCGAGACAGATATTGCGGACAAATTGAGTCTGTTAACATCTTTGGAATGTTCGGATCAAGAATTGGCTGAAAAATTCTGTGATATTATGAATATATCTCCTGAACAGTGCTTTGTTTCTGAAAATAAGCATGAACAAGTTGAAAAAGAGAACAAGGAAGATTCTCCGGCAAAATCTGTTTCATTCACCTTGAATAAAATAAGCGAAGCTCAAGTAGATAATATCAGAAAAAAAGTCGCAGATTGTTTAGATAAAACCAATAAAACGGCATTTCAACCATTCACAGGACTTGCCAATAAGGTTTACTGGGATAGTTTATCTCCAGCAGAGCAAAAGCAGGCGGAACGATTAAGTTATATTATTTCTCTTTTCAGAAAAAAAGAAAAAAAAGATATAATCTCAGAGATCTTTTCAAGAACCTTAAATACAGCAGCACTTGCGGCGGACTATTCGGGGATGGGCAAGGAAGTTCATCGATTCATGGAATATGAAATAACTGCAGACAGTCATCTGCAAAGTGATTTGGGCTTCACTAAAGAAGAACAGGAAATCCGTTTTGAAAAAATCCGTAGAAAATACAATGTTGTTTTGGATGATTTAAGTTCAGATCCCACAATTGAAGATGTCTGTGTGGCACTTGAGGCTGATTTATTCGGTACCGATTCTTCTCGAAGAATACGACCGATTAATGAAGAGACCAAAAAACAGATATTGCTTGATCTTGAAAAAGCCAATAGGCAACTAATAAGATTTTTTCTCGGCAGTCGTTCAAATTTGCGTATAGAAAGACTGGAAAACATTATTTTTTCGATAAAAGAGCATATACCTCAAACAGCACTCCAGACATCGGTCAATTTAGTTGATTTACAATGTCGTTTGATCTCCGGCTATGGTTTGTTGCCTGAAGATGTAAATGCTATTCTTGATAAACTCAAAGAAAAATATCAGGTAAATTTGTCGACATTGCCATTCGATCCCAATACCGAAGAAATTTGCCTTGCTATTGAAACTGAATTGGAGCAATAACTATGGCTATAATACGGATGAAAGGAGTCAAGATAAAAAATCTTGACCAGTTACGGGAACATTTTGATTTTACCAATGCGAAAGACTATCTTTTGCAGGGAACGCTCTCTGCCTGGATGCGGGAACAGGGGGAAACAGAACTGGCTAACGAATTAAATGAATTGAAGGATCAAAACTATTCCGATCAGACTATGGCTGATAACTTTGCCGGGATTTTTGGCTTGGAACAAACAATTTCTGTTGCGGAAACAACTGCTGAAATTGTTGCTGTTGAAAATTCTGTGAATCTTCCTGTCAAAACAGATGAAATATCTGTAGGAAATCTTTCTTTCGCTCCAGCAAGCTGTTTTGGCGAAACCGGGATTGTTTATCTTGATGAAGAGAAATTGGCACGCTATGGCTTGGAAGAAAGTGATGGTAAAATTGATGATATAAGAAGATTTGCCAAAAACAGATTGGCTCTGTATATCGTTTTCAAGATTGCCAATACAGTAATGCATCAGGATTTTATCAAACAAAACAAATGCCAGTGGACCTTGGAACTTGACACCCGTTTTTGTGATGTTGGTTGGGAAAGAAAACATTTTGGATTATTGGAAGAGCGGTTGAATGACTTGTTTTTTTATTCTCCAAGCGTTAGATTTGAAGACACTCATGAGACATTCCTATTGGCTTGTTCTGTGGAAAAAAATAAACGCATCATAACAATCAGAAATCTACTGGATCTTATTGGGCAGTCGGGCGTTCGTTTTGGCTATAAATATGATCCGGATTATGATGGTAAGTTTACCCATCTGCTGTGCAACGGGCGTTATGAAG
>JAFVPG010000125.1 GCA_017505415.1 Lentisphaeria bacterium
CAATTTACCATTGTCGCAGTAATATTGATCAAGCCAGTCAAGCGGAAAAAATCCGAGTTCAGCCAGAGTCGCAAGCAATGCAGCACCACCGTGACCCTTGCTGAGGATGAAGCGGTCGCGGTCAGCCTTGTCGGGATTTGCCGGATCGACATTTAATATTTGAGTGTAAATAACCGGCAGAATATCTGCCATTGACAACATGCTGCCGATGTGACCGCTTTTGCCTTTGCAGACCATATTGAGGCAGTGTTTGCGTACTTTTTTGGCTAAAGCACGACATTCTTTCAATTGAGTTTCGTTCATAAGAAAAAGTTCCTTTCAGTGATTTATTTTCACTTGTCTAAAAAATACACCTTTATCCAATATTTTCAAGCTGTTTTTCAAAAAAAATTTGATTTTTTTGATTTTTAATGTATCTTATACAATACAAAAACACGGGGAGAATATCCGAAATGCAGAAAAATATCATAAAACTCAATGACGTAAAAACCAATAATACGCTTGCATTATTGAAACTTTTTCTGCACCGTACAGAAATATCACGAATCGAAATCGCCGAAGAATTATCTTGTGACAATACCACCGTCACCCGCGCAGTCCGTGAACTTATCAACCGCAAAATAATCATTCAGGGAACAAAAAAAGAACAGGACCACGGCAGACCGCGTATCATGCTCAAATTAAATCCGGAAGGTCCCGCATTCATCGGTATTTCTCTTGAATCGGACCGCATTAACGGAGTTATAACCGACTTGCGCGGTACCATTTTGCAAAGTGAACGGATAATATTTGCCGACCAACTCGAAAAGAAAATATTTCTCAATCAGGCAGCAGAGTTATCAAAACGCTTGCAAGTTCAAGCAGGAGAACGATTGTCTGGGTTCGGAGTCTCAGTTTTCGGCAGTTTTTCAGGCGATGAATTCACTTTTGACAAAGCCGCCGCATTACCGTCACTAAACGGCTTCAAACTGCTTCCATTCTTTCAAAAACATACCGCCGCCAAAATCACTGTCTGTGACTTGCTGGTCGGCAGAATGGCTTTCATATCAAGAAGTTATCCGCAATTCAACAGCGGCACAGTCATGCTTGTTTCATGCGGCGGCGGCATAGGTTCACTTTTTGCCGAAAACGGCAGGCTGCTATTTTCGCGCAATAACCACGGCGGCGAACTCGGTCATTTGATTTCCGTTCCCGGCGGTGAACTCTGCGAATGTGGTCGCCGCGGCTGTCTGGAAACAGTCGCCTCCGTAAAAACACTGATAAAAAAATGCAATATGCGTTCAAACAAAAATTATGATTTCAATGAAATTTGCGAACTTTTTGCCGCTGACGACCCGATAGTAAATGAAGAAGTAAATTCCATTGCCGCATATCTCGGTACTGCAATCTCCAATCAGCTCAATACCTGCCCTGTTGACCGTCTGATAATCACCGGCAGAACAATAAATCTCGGCAAAAAATTTCAACAGCTGCTTACAGAAAATATCAATAACTTATTATTTTCTTTTGTGAAAAATCATCTGCAAATCGACTTTATTCCGAGCGACAAAGACAATGATGCCGCCATCGGAGCAGCCGTTCTTTCCGCCGACCTTACTGAATTGCTCCGCTGAAAATCTCACTCGAAGGAAATTTTATGAATATTATAACAGTTACGGCTCAAATATTGGGAATTGCAGCCATGGTTCTCTCGGTTCTATCCATCCAGTGCAGGAGCAACAGAAATTTCTTTTTGTGTCAGGAATTTGCGGGCGTATTGTTTGTGATAAGTTTTTGCATGTTCGGAGCATGGAGCGGTGCAATGATGAATTTTTTCGGTATAATCCGTCCCGAATTACTGCGGCACGAAAAAACAGCAAAATCCGCAATAACCTTGTACGGACTTTTGCTGTTACTGGCAATATGTGCATTGACAACAATATTTGTATTCCATGAAAAATACTATTTGATACTGATTGTTGCGGCGGCACAAACCGCAGGGACTTATGCCATGTGGACACAAAACGGCAAAAGTATCCGATTGAGCCAATTATTTGCAGTTTCGCCGCTGTGGCTTCTCTATAATTTTCTGCTTCCGATACCGAGTATAGGCGGGATATTGAATGAAACGATAAATATTATTTCAAGTATTCTGGCGCTTTACCGCTATCGCAAAACCGGTTTTACCAAGCGCTAAAAACAAAACTTATTTCAGCAAAAAGCAAATAATAACGCAGTTTTGCAGACCATGTTTTACAGAATCTGTCTTGTATTATACGGCAAATCCGGCAAGAATACACCAAATAAAACTCCCGCTGCATTTTTTGCAGATGAAGTTGATTTTTATACTTCACTTATAATTTTAGTTTGTGAACTTGTAAAAAGCAGTTCTTTACGGCAGATAGGTATCATACAAAATTCCGTCTTCGTATGAAGAATAACCATAAACAAAACAGCCTGTTTCTTCGTATTTGATTTCAGCGGATTTAATGGGTACAACCGTTTTCAGATGCTTGATAAATGCAATGATTTCATCATCTGTAAATCCCCATTTAACCGAACCATTGAGCATAACGGTATCGCCATTGACCTCAAGAATCGAATCAAAGAAATACCGGGCGTTCCACCCGCCTATTGTTTACACGGCACAGCCGCAGGCAAGATGGCTGAAACTGCAACAAAGCAAAACTCATTCCTTCGAGAATGGATTTTTAAATAAATAAATAAAAACAAATCAGCCTCACCGATCCGAAGATCGATAAGGCTGTATTCATAGAGGTAATATATAATTTACAAATATCAATCAAATATATATTGCTTGAAATTAAATTATTCTTTTTTTTTAATTATCACTTGAAAATTTACCAAACCGGATATATATTATCCGAAATAAGATAAAACGTTTAATCATATCATTATGGAAAAGCAGCATAAAACTAAAATTACTGATGTCGCAAAAGCAGCTGAAGTCAGTGTGGCTACTGTAGCAAATGCTCTCAACGGCACAGGCAGAGTTTCTGAAGCTGTGGCAAAAAAAGTTCGTAAAATAGCTTCAGAGCTTCATTACGTTCCGAATCGCGCCGCCCGTCAACTTAAAATGGCAAAACCCGACTCCATCGGCGTCTTGATAAATTCACCGGTCAACAGTTCATGGTATTCCCAGCTTATCGGCTGTTTCGATGATGTTCTCAATGAAAACAATTTTTCAATGATGCTTTCTATCAGCCGCGGTAATATTGAACGCACCCGCCGGGGCATAAATAATTTTTGCGGCGGCAGGGTCGGAGGAATTATTTTCGGACCGCTGTTTGATACCGAAAGTTACAATACTGTTGAAAAAATCCTGCCGCCTGAAATTCCGACAATTTTTTTTAACAGTTTTTCTCAGTTTAAAGGAAATCACGTTTCAATCAATCTTGCCTCAGGTGCAGAAAAAGTTGTTGACTATCTTTATTCACGTAACTGCCGCAAAATAATTTATTTAAGTTGTCCGAATTCTGCAATAAAATACACCAACACCCGTTACAATGGCTTTTTGTGCGGAATGAAAAAAAATGGTTTAAATACAGCTGGTACTGTATGCCTGACTGATAATATTTTTGCGTGGAAAAAAGATTTAGATAAAATATTGGCAAAGGATTCTCTGCCGGATGCACTTTTCTGTCACGACGATGCAGTTGCACTCGAAGTTATGAATTATCTGCATTCAAAAAATATCCGCATCCCGGAAGATATTTCAATAGTAGGTTTTGACGATATCCGCGAGGCGTCATTGGCATATCCGCCGCTGACTACTGTCGGCGGCGTTCAGGAGCCTCTGGTTCGGGCATTGTGGGAAGCGTTATCTGAGCGCATGAAAAACGGAAATAAAGCTGAAAAAACTAATATTTTCATCGAACCGGAATTAATAATCCGTAAATCTGTGAGGTAAAAAAACAACACTTTGATTAAACGTTTAACCTATTGATATTAAACAACTTCAAATAAAAAAAATAAAAAAGAAAGGTTATATATGGATAATAATATAAATCCGTTTCCAATCGGGCCATGTGATGATTTCCAAATCTATCTCCCCCCGGAAAATATGGATGAAGCAGCATCCATGATTCGTGTAAATAAATTCAATGCAAACAATATTGAATTTATCAGAAATTTCAAACTGCCGGAAAAACAAACCCGTATAAAAACAAGTTTTGTTTACGCCCATCCTGCG
>JAFVPG010000126.1 GCA_017505415.1 Lentisphaeria bacterium
AAGCAGGAAATGTTACTGAACAGGAAGTTATTGTTGACAAAATTGATAAAATCGCTCCAACACTTGAGATTACCGCAGACAAAACAGAGTGGACCAATACAGATATTGTCTTGACTGCAACTGCCAGTGACGGAATTATCGAATATTTTGACGGTGAAAACTGGATTGCAAGCGAAAATATGACGGTTGAAACTAACGGAACTTATACTTTCCGTGTCACAGATGTTGCCGGTAATGTCACTGAAAAAACTTTTGAAGTTGCAAACATTGATAAAACTGCACCGACATTAGAAATCAATGCAGATAAAACAGAGTGGACCAATACAGATATTATTTTGACCGCTTCTGCAAGTGACGGAATTATCGAATATTTTGACGGTGAAAACTGGATTGCCGGTGAAAATATGACGGTTGAAACTAACGGAACTTATACATTCCGGGTCACTGACGTTGCAGGAAATATCACTGAAAAAACTTTTGAAGTTGCAAATATTGATAAAGTTGCGCCTGAAATATTGCTTGAAAGTGATACAGTCAATATTATTCCCTATGCAGATGTCAAAGTTTCTGTTAATGAAAGTGCCACTATTTATTTCAGTTCTGATAATGAAAGCTGGGAAATATATGATGAAAAAATGCACTTTTTTGAAAACGGCATTTACTATTTCAAAGCGGTCGATATTGCCGGAAACGAAGCAGTAAGTTCAATTGAATTCAATAACCTTGCACCGCTTGAAATTGCAGGTCTTGAATTTAATGCTGACAGGATTTCCTGGGTTACACCGTATAAAAATTACAAAATTGTTGAACTTGTAAATGATAAATGGAATGATCCATTTATTTTTACTGCCGACAGTGATGCTGTGGATATTTTCGGAATGGACAACGGTATTTATCAATGTCGTGTCCGTTTGGAAAATTCTGAAATATGGAGTGAAAATGTAACTTTTGAAAATACAGATAATTTACTTCAAGCTGAAAAATTCATTTCAGAAACAAACGGAGATACCGATCTTTTCTTCGGTGTTGCCAAAGGTGTATGGAATGATAAATTCAATGCTGAACGGCAGGGATTTTACCGCCCCGGAGATTATAAGGAAAAAGTATCTCTGAATGGAAAAAATAAAATTGTGGATATTTTCTGCGGTTCAGAAGATGCAAACATCCTTATTCTTACAGATGACTTGAATGGAGATGCTCTTTTTGTGGAGGATGTTTTCTCTGCTTTTGGTGAAGATGCACGTCTGAGTCATATTGATAAGATTTTTGCCGGTGCCGGTGATGATATTATAGATATGACCGGCTGGCGTTTTGAATACATCAGCGACGGAATGATAATTGACGGCGGTGATGGAAATGATGTTATCTGGGCAGGAACCGGAAATGATATTATAACCGGAGGAGCCGGCAATGACCGGATGCACGGCGGCGGCGGAACGGATATTTTCTGTTTCGACGGAGATTTCGGCAATGATACGCTCGATCAGGCGGATGACGGCAAAATAATTCTGTGTTTTGCTGACAGTAATTATACATGGGATGCAGAAAAACGTGTATGCTGTTATGGCAGCAATACTGTGACTGTTCTCGGTGCGGCAGAAGTTGAATTCAGCGATAAACTGCCCTTGTAAAAATATCATATATGGAGTTTTTATGAAGTACGAAGAATTGAAATTTTTTCCTGACGGTACAGCTGTTGATAAATTTTTCTTTAACATAAAAACTCCGGAACAACTGCTTGACGGCAAAAAAAGATTTGATGTTACAGAGTATGGTGTTATTGCCGACCGTCCCGATATTCTGCAAACAGAAAAAATCCAGAAAGTTATTGATCTTGCTTCGGAACAGGGTGGAGGTGTTATCGTTTTTCCGGCGGGATATTATCTGTCAGGGGCGCTTTTTTTCAAAAAAAATACTGCCTTGCATGTTGAAAAAGGTGCTGTTATTTACGGAAGCAAAGAAATTTGTGATTTTGCCATCCTTGACAGTCGCATGGAGGGTGAAAATGTCAAATATTTTGCAGCATTGATCAATGCAGACAATGTTGATAATTTCTCAATTTCCGGCGGCGGAACACTTGATGGGCAGGGGGTGTTTTACTGGAAACATTTCTGGCTCAGGCGCAAATTCAATCCTGATTGCACCAATATGGATGAAATGCGTCCCCGTCTGCTTTTTATCTCCAATTCAAAAAATGTTACAATAACAGAGATACATCTGCGTAATTCGCCGTTTTGGACGGGGCATTTTTACAAATGTGATTTTCTGCAGATAATCAATATTGATATTTTTGCGCCTGCCAAACCGGTTCCGTCTCCGAGTACTGACGGTATTGATCTTGATGTATGCAATAATGTGTTAATTAAAAACTGTTATATCGAGGTCAATGATGACTCTGTCGCACTGAAAGGCGGCAAAGGCCCATTGGCAGATAAACTTCCTGAAAACGGCAGTAATACAAATATTATCATTACTGATTGTGTTTTCGGTTATTCTCACAGTGCATTGACCTGCGGCAGTGAAACTGTCCACAATAACAATATTATTATGACCGATTGTGAAATACGCGGAGTCGAACGCATGTTTTATCTGAAAATGCGTCCGGATACCAGACAAATGAGTGAAAATATTCTGATAAATAATATCCATGGTGAATGCGGTCTCATGCTGCTGGCAGATTCCTGGACACAATTCCGCCGCTGCCCTGAACTTCTTCCTTCACATGGCAGCAATATCACTTTCAGCAATCTTTCTGTAAAATGCAATAAAATATGCGCCATCGGTCACACTGAAGAATATACCCTTGAAAATTTTATTTTCCGCAAATCTCATTTTACCGCCAAAGAAGCATTGAATATCCCGGATGATGTCAAAAATGCCTTCTCTCTGGAAGATTGTATCATTGATTTGTAATTAATGTTATTTTTTTAACGACTTTTGAAATTATCCCTTGAAAGTGTTGATTTTGGTATTATATTGCCACATATACACTGAAAATATACAGAAAGGATTTTACTATGATTTTCGATGATCTTGTCAATTTTGAAGACTACGTTATTTTTGAAGAGGAAGCAACTGCAAAAATCAGCGCTTTTCTTAAAACTCTGAACAAGAGTACTGAACTTGGCAAACATGTTATTGACGGTGAAAATATTTTCGCCAATATTGCTTCATACGATACCCGCGCGGAGGGGGAATTTGAAGCTCACCGTGAATATGTTGATATTCAGCTGCTGCTGGTCGGCGATGAAGATATTTATTTTGATTCAGCAATCGGAGCAGAAGTTACCAAAGAGTATGAACCGGATTGCGAACTTTTTAAATTCACTCCCGAAACTGCCGGTAAATGCAATCTCAGAGTCGGCAATTTCGCTGTCTTCATGCCGTATGAACTTCACATGCCCAATATGCAGAGTGCCAAAGGTCAGTGCGCCAACATCAAAGTCGTGGTCAAAGTCCACAAATCTCTGCTCGCCTGAGGTGAATAATGGCAGATTTTCCGTCAAAGATTTTTATTGAAAGCAGTCGTGCATTCAGACTGCTTTTCATGCGTCCTGCAGGCGACGGTAAACTTGTCTGCCGTGAAAATCTGCTTTTCGCCAAAGAACTTGCGGTACTTTATGAAATATTCAAACTTCCGGCAAAACCGGATTTTTCAACTCCGGATCTGGAAAAATGCTGTGATTATCTGAATCTGCTGGCGGACAATTCACTGAAAAAAGAGATTTTTTCCATTGAAGATATTCTTCTGCAATCAGCATTTGAACTGGTCATTTCTGCTAAACCGGAAAATTTTTCTGACAGTGCCGAATGTGATTTTGTCATTGGCAAACTGCAAATTATTCTGCAGGGAGCGGCGTGTCTGAAAATGATAAACAGCGGCGAAGCATTGCTGACCCGCCGTGCATTGATAATGCTTCAGAATGTCCGGCAATTCACCGATGCTGAGCTGAAAGAGAAACTTATTCAATGCGATCCTTT
This sequence comes from Lentisphaeria bacterium, assembly GCA_017505415.1. Taxonomy (GTDB): domain Bacteria; phylum Verrucomicrobiota; class Lentisphaeria; order Victivallales; family Victivallaceae; genus RGIG5270. The sequence continues at coordinate 3,982 of JAFVPG010000126.1, forward strand.
CCGTCAATGCCGCACATTCCGCTATGTGAATCATCATTTTGAAGTTTCCGACTTGAAAGAGAAACATGTAGCTGATGATTTTTTCGGATTTCTTTCGGTGCGGAAGATATTCAATGAACATTTCCGGGAATTTGCAGAGAATAAAGGCAATGTACCGCTGATAATTTCCAGTCTGCCCGGTCACGGCAAAACCCAGTTGACTATTGCCCATGCATTGCAATACAGTGATATAACTTTGATTCTGGCGACTCCTGATGCTCTGGAGGAGGGATTTGCTGATCTGCTGGCAAAACTTGAGAAGCGTTCCGACCGTAAATTTGTACTGTTTTTTGATGATATTGTTCCTGATGAACTTGACTGGTATTATTTCCGCACTCATGTCGGCGGTTCATTCAAAACTCCGGACAATGTACTGATTTGTCTGGCATCAAATTATCATTTTCCGCCCAGTATTCTTTCGCGCGGCAGGAGTGTACTTTTCCCGATATTTGATGAGATACGCTGTATGGAAATGGTTGAGGAGTTCCTGAAGAGCTGTCATTTACTGCATCCGCCTGCCAATCTTATTCTGATGATAGCGGCAGATTATACCGAACATTTCGGGCAGAAGCGTTTCTCTGAATTGAGTCCCCGCACTCTGATGCGTTATCTCACTCAATACAAAACGGATCGTAATAAACGCAAGACCATGCTTGAACTTTCACTTGGAGAAGTCATCACCCGTCCTGATGCACAGCTTTTTTATGAATTCAATGTTGAACTTATGCGGAAGCTTTACGGTAATGAATTTATTGAAAACATGCTGAAAGACCGTCTGCGTGAGCTTGAGAGAGGATAATTTTTTATGGCTTCAAATATAAACAGCCGTCCGTTATGGTCGGTTCGTCATCTCTTTTTGAATATCGGACTTCAAACTATCTTTGAAGATGCTGATTTTTCCGTACACGAAAATGAACATGTTGCTCTTGTCGGCAGAAACGGCAGCGGCAAATCAACTCTTCTGCGTATTATTGCCGGAGAATTTGCCAATGTCAGAGGGGATGTTGCTATTGCAAATAATTTACGCATCGGTTATCTGCCGCAGCATTTTGCCGTTGACTCTGCCAGAACTGTCCGTGAAAACATCATGGACGGTGCTGTTTACTGGCAGTCTCTGCTAAAAAAATATGAGGATAAACATACTCCCGCTCTTGAACATGAACGCATTGAACACCTTCTTACCATGCATGACTCATGGGATGTGGTACGCAAAGCAGAAAATGTCATTTCCAAATTTGAGCTTGATTCTGATCGCTTGTGTGAAGGACTTTCCGGCGGAGAAATGCGTAAAGTCGCTCTTGCTCGCGCACTTGTTGCTTCTCCTGATCTGCTGCTGCTTGATGAGCCGACCAACCATCTTGATGTAAGCGTGATCCACAGAATCGAAAAATTTCTTGACAGTTTCAAAGGCAGTTGTCTTTTTGTTACTCATGACCGTTATTTTCTTGACCGTCTTGCAGACAGAGTTGTGGAGCTGGATCAGGGTAAATTTTATTCGTATGACGGCTCTTATGCAGATTTTATGACCGGCAAAATGGAGCGGGAAACCAAACTTTCGATAGCCGAGGAGAAGCGAAAACATTTTCTTGCACGTGAAATCGACTGGATCCGCCGTTCTCCGAAAGCCCGTCTCAAACGCAATCTCGGCAGAGTAAAACGTTTTGATGAATTAAATTCAATGCCGGACATTAAAATTACCGGCGATATGGAACTGCTTATCCCCGATCCTCCGAGACTGGGCAACAAAGCTGTTGATGTGGAAAATATTTCACTCTCTTTCGGAGAGAAAACTCTTTTCAAAGATTTCTCTTTTGAGTTTGTTCCCGGCTCAAAAGTCGGCATTATCGGACCTAACGGCATTGGGAAAAGTTCTTTCCTGAAAGTCCTTACAGGTCAGCTCAAACCGGACTGCGGCAATATAAAATATGCACCTGCTCTTGAATTCAATTATATTGATCAGGGCAAGGTTACTCTTGATCTTGAAAAAACTGTGGCAGAGGAGATTTCCGGCGGAATAGAGAATATTGATCTTGGTACGGAAAAAATTTCCGTCTGGGGTTATCTTAAACGTTTTCTGTTTGAAGACGAGCGGATCAATACTCAAGTCAAATATCTTTCCGGCGGCGAAAAAGCCCGCCTTATTCTGGCAAAAATCCTTAAAAACCGCTGTAATTTTCTTATTCTTGACGAACCGACCAACGATTTGGATTTGAGTTCATTGCGTATGCTTGAAGATGCACTGGCAAATTTCAACGGAGCATTGATTATCGTCAGTCATGACCGTTATTTTCTCAATCGTCTGTGCGATACGATTATCGCATTTGAAGGAAATGGCGAACTTTATGTGCAGACCGGAGATTACGATTATTATCTGGAAAAATTCGAGGAGCGTGAGGCAAAAAAACTTGCCGCTGCCGCGCCGAAAATAAAAAATATTCCTCACCCGACTCCTCCCGCTGCTCCCAAAGCAGAAAAGTTGAGTTTCAAAGAAAACCGTGAACTTGAGGAAATGGAGGGAAAAATTGAAGCTCTTGATGAAAAAATAAGTGAGATCGAAACTCTTTTTTCCGCACCTGATTTTTTTGAAAAATACGGTAAGGATTCACAGAAACTTCAAGCAGAACTTGAAGATTTGAAAAATCAGCAGTCCGCCCTTTATGAACGCTGGGAATTTCTTGAACAGAAAAAGGAAAGATATAAAAAATGAAAAAAATCATATTGTTTTCAGTGCTTTTATTAATAAATATTGTTACACATGCCGTCACTCTTGAAGAGATAAATAAATTATCAGCCCGTGCCACACTTGAAAATTATCCTGATGCACAGACTGTATTACTATATGACGATCAGCAAATAACATTTGAAATCGACGGTACAGCCAACGATATTGATGACATGTATCAGAAAGCTCTGACGGATAAAGGCGTGCGCACTCTCTGCTCCATCCCGCTGCATTTCAATGAGTTCTATGAAAAATATCATGTTGAAACTCTGGAAATAATCCGTAACGGTAAAATCATTCCCGTAGATATAAAAAATAACAGCCGCATCAGCGTTGATGATTCACAGATGGCGGCAAATATTTATGATCCGCATAATAAAATACTGTTTCTCAATATCCCCGGATTGCAGAAAGATGATATTCTGCATCTCAAAGTACGCCGTCAGACACTCCGTCCCCGCATGAAGGGATTTTTTACGGATATTACAGTTCTGCAATCGGATGATCCGATACTTTATTATAAAGTCGGATACAATGCTCCTGAAAAAATGCCGCTCCGTTCAATTTTGGTAAAAGATGAGGTCAAAGGGACTCTCAAACAATCAAAAGAGAGCAAAAACGGCAGATTGATTTATACATTTATTGCAGAAAATGTGCCGCAAATCGTTCCGGAACCCAATGCCCCGCCGATGTATCTTTTCTGTCAACGCATTCTGGTTTCGTCGGCGGCAAAATGGGAAGAGATTTCCGCATGGTATGACAGACTTTGTGAGCCGCATTTGCAGAAAATTACTCCGGAAATGCAGAAATTTACTGCAAATCTGGTCAAAAATTGCAAAACTCCTGCGGAAAAAATGCGGAAAATATTTGATTTTGTTTCCCAGCAAATCCGTTACATGGGAGTTACCACTGAAACAGAAGCGCCGGGTTATGAGCCGCATGATGTCAATATTACTTTTGAAAAACGCTACGGAGTCTGCCGGGACAAAGCCGCATTGCTGGCTGCCATGCTGCGTCTTGCTGATATTCCTGCGTATATGACACTTTTTTATGCCGGTGCGCCCAAAGATGCCGAAGTACCGAATAATTACTTCAATCATGCAGTCGTTGCAGCTCAACTGCCCGGCAGCAAAGATTATATTCTCATGGATCCGACTGATGAAAACAGTTCCGAACTTCTGCCTGCATACGGCGCAAACAAAAGTTATCTCGTCGCCCGCAAAAATGGTGATATTCTCCGACTTTCTCCGGAAATCGCGCCGGAAAAAAACCGTTTGGATATAAATAATAATTGGACAGTTTCCGCGTCAGGAGATCTTTCCGGAGTTACAGTTGTAAATTTTTACGGAATCAATGATAATATTTACCGTGATGCTTTTGCCAACTGGACGAGTGAATATACAAAAGAATTTTTCAAAGTTGTAATCAATCGTGTTTTGCCGGGTGCAGAAATTTCAAAACTCGTCATTTCTCCGTCAAATATTCGTGACCTCCGTCAAATTTTGAGCGTAAATATTATTTTATCCGTCAAAAATTTCGTCAAATCAGGAGATAAAATCACTATTCTGCCGGATCGCAGACTTTACAATATTTTCGGTGCGCTCAATATGCAGCTGGGACGGGCAAACCTGAAAAAAAGAAATCATCCGCTGCAATTTTTCAGTACTGCTGCAGTCAATGAAAAAACAGTTATAACTTTTGTTGACAGTTCCATGAAACTTGAATTGCCGGAATATGAAAATATTTCAAATCCGCTTTTCAGCTTTACTGCTTCTTCAAAATATGAAAAAAACACCTTGACAGAAAATGTTTCAATGTCGCTCAGCAAAACACTTGTCACACCTTCGGAATATACCGATTTATTAAATATGCTGAAACTTTCGATGAGAGAATGCGAAAAAAACGTTCTCATACAGCCGTCTGCGGTTGCTGATAAAGCAAAAAATGTCCTTTTTGAGCTTAAGCGGCGAGAAATAAAATTCAGTGATGCCCGCAACTGGAATGATTTGATCACAGTCAAATATAAAGTTCTTGATTATGCCGGAGTAAAAAAATATGCGGAATTATCAGTTCCATTCAACAGCGCATGCGAAAGTGTTTCGCTGATTTCCGCTTCTGTTGTCACTCCTGATAAAAAAACTTATAAAATAACTCCGGAGGAAGTTCATATTATGGACAGCGGCAGTACCACTGATGCTCCTTATTATGCTCCGTCAAAACTTTTGACCGTAAAATTTCCCCATATCGTGCCGCAATCAACAGTGGAATATAAAATTGAGATAAAACACAAAAATATGCCGTTTTTCTATGATACATTTACTTTTGCCTCTGATGAAGATGTGCTTTGCCGTGAGGTGATTTTTGAAAATCTGCCGCCGTCTTTCAGCTGTTCAGCCGTTCCGCAGGGAGTTGAAAAATTGAAAGAGAAGAGAAAATTTACTCTCCGCAAACACAATTTACGCCGCATTGATACTGAAGCCGGTCAAGCTCCGCTTGCCATGTTCAATGATACTGTTTATTGTTCAACTGTAAGTTTTCAGGAGTACTGTTCTGAGCTTAACAAGCTGTTGAATAGGGCTGCTGCCAATGCTCCGCTTGCCAAAGCAGAAGCGGAAAAACTTGTTAAAAATTGTAAAACACCTGCGGAAAAAGTTACTGCCATCCGGGACTTTGTCGATAAACAGATCCGTCTTGCAGGTCCGGACTTTAATGATTACAACTGGACATTCTCGCCTGCTGATGATACTTTGAAACGCTCATACGGTAACAGTGCAGACCGTGCAATCCTTTTGAAAGCAATGATCGACAGTATCGGTTTGAGAAGTGAATGGATAGCCCGTTCATCTGTCGGTTTTCCGAAGGTGAAGAGTGCGTATTTCAGCAATAATCTGCGTTATTTTCAGGATATTTATGACCGGCTGCTGCTGCTTGTTTTTGACGGTCCTCAAATTGTCGGTATTCTCAATGAAAACAGCCGCTATGCTCCGGTGACTCAGGACAACAGCCGTTCATGTGTTTCGCTGAATATTTCCCGTAAATCTCCCCAGCCACGCACGGAGAAACGGCGCACAGTAAATCGCAGTGTTAATGATATTACACTTAAAATAAACAAAGATTTTACCGTCAATGCCGATGTTGTTTATACCTATTACGGAACTGAAGCAGAAAGTATGCGCCGCTTTTTCGCTGAAAGCAATTCGCATCAACAGAAACAGTTTTTTGAAAAACGTACGCATGCATTCTCTATTCATGCGGTCGTCAGATCACCGTGGAAAACAGAAGACAACAAAGATACTTTCAAGCTGAAAGCATTTTTTTCACTCAAAGATTATCTGCGTCTGACAGGGAATTATGCAGTTCTCCGGATTCCCGGAGTCAGCTCTCTTGCCAAATCTCTTTTTGCCGCCGCCGATCGCAAAACTCCGATATGGCTCAACAGTGAATCTTCAGTGCAGAATAATATCCGTATTGAATTACCGCAGGACTGCATTGTTGAATCTCTGCCGCCGGCAAATGTTGTGCGTACAATCAATAATCTTTATGCTTTTGCGTTTTTAAGTTCTGTTAAGGACAATGTTATAAATATAACAACATTTCTGGTGAACGACATCGGCTGTTTCGATCCGGAAAATGCAGCCGCAATTCCTGCACTCAAAAAGTTGATAAATTCTTCAGAACTTAATTATATTTTCCTGAAACGTACAAAGTTGGATAAAAAGGCTGTATACTGAATTCAGACTGATTTTTATTGCAAGGGGGGGCGGCAAAGCTGCAAAGAGCAATTGCGAAAAAAACAAACATTAAAATCTTTTTCATAAACATAACTTCTATTTATTACGGTAAAGACTATTGACTTACGATAAAAAGTTCATTTTTTACTATATATCATTTTTTATAATTTCAAGCTGCTGAAATAAAAATCCGCAATCATCAGTCCCGTAGATTTTGAAGTTGTAAGTTTACGCAAAATTTTTTGCTTAATTCGGCAGTGTCCATGCAAAATTCGTTCTGTTATTGTATTTGACATTTCGAACATGTCCGTCAAGGAATGTGATATTAACGGAATTGTCATGCAGAGAAAAATCAATCTGAGACCAGTCTTTATTATAAAATATACTGTCGCGCTCAGAATAAAGAATAGTCCGACTTGGCATGTGCAATGGTTTGTTGCCGACTTTGTACCATGCGTCAGCATGATTTAAATTTGCGTTGGAGTGTTCCATGCGTAAAGTGTACCAGTTGGTCGTATAAGTCGTTGTCGTATAAGCAAGATTTGACGGTCCCGCATTGGTTGAACCATTGATTGCGGGACAGTATAAAACTTTGCCCGACGGATACATGTATCGGAAATCGGAACCTGAGGGGAGTTTGCCCGGACCTGAAACAAATAAAATTTTGGAATTGTCTGCACCGACATAGGGTGCAAGTTTGTGCCATTGCAAAGATACATAATTTGTGCCGTCACAGTACGGCAGATAACCCTCAAAGTCGCTTGAATACATCACTGCACCTGAACCGAGCTGACGCATATTGCTCATACATGAAGCTTTTCGAGCATGCGCTCTCGCTTTGTTCAATGCGGGAAGAAGCATGCCTGCGAGAATTGCAATGATAGCAATTACGACAAGAAGTTCAATCAATGTGAAATATTTTTTCATATAAAACTCTTTTTATCAGAATTTGAAATGTTTTTTGACGGCGTCAAATTCAGCTTTTGACCCTTGAAAGAAAACTCTGCCCTGACCGGGAGGGAGAATAATTTCTGCGGGGTTTACGACTTTGCCGGTAAGGAGGTCGCGGAGGTCCCCTTTGGCTGCAAGGTTGAGTTTGATTTTGCGTTCTTTTGCCCATGTGAAGCCTTGCAGGTTTTCATCATCGGAGTAGAGTTGGGTGTTGGCATTGGTTCGGTAGGGATTGGTTTTGTCCCAGGTGGCTATCAAAGTATTAAGCGGCAGGACGAAGCGACCTTTGAAACCGGGGAGGATGAAAGTATTGACCATGACATCTGCGGTCGGAGAAACGGCTGTGGGCTTACCTTCGCGGCACCATTTCTGAAACAGGGGGAGCAAAACTGCATTCTGTTTGAAGCAGTCGCCTGTTTCTTTCCAGAACCATGACTCTTTGCCGTTCACATCGACGAGATTTTCTTCATAGCGGCGTTCAAGATTATTGCCGTTTTTGAGTGACTGATAGTGATAGAGCAAAAAGCCGCGGCAGCCGCGGGAAACGGCAATCCAGAATTGCAGATGCATACCGTTTTTGGGCATGTAGCGGAAATATCCTTTCCACACACCGGGTTCGATTTCACGGTATCCGGTTGCTTTGGAGAAACGTTTACTTTTGGTGATGTGGTAACATTTGTAAGCCTGTCCGACATAGATAAGCGGGCGTTTTTTGGAGGCGGCAACATTGTACGCTTCGCCGATTTCACGGTTGATTAGGCGCACCATATCGGAGGGGGTGGAAATGACATAATTGCCTTTGCTGTCCATGACCATGCGGAAGCGGTAGCGGTCAAAGCCGAACCATTCGGGGATATCTTCTTCGATATCCTGACGCATTGCAACAATATTGTTGTGCAGAGTGAAAACCGGAACTTTGGGCATTTGTTCCTTCCCGAGTTTGCGTCCTGCTTTCATAATGGCAATAGCATCGCCAACGGGCTGTACTTCCTCTTTTCCGCTGTAACCTGCAAGATTGGGGATATCATTATACAAATGGAGATATTTTTTGATGGCGGGAACGGTAACTTTGTTGTAATAAGCCCAGTCTTTTTCAGTTCTTATATAGAGGTCTCTGGTTCCTTGAAAAAAGACTTTCAAACCGTGTTTTGCGGCAGTTTTGCAGACGAATTTAAAAAAATCGGGGTCATCGCTGAGATTGGCAATATAGACGCAGTTGCAGCCGTGAGCTTTCATATCAGCAAAAGCGGTGTCAACATATTGTTCGATACTGAGACCGCGGGGGGCTGCATAATTTTCTTCTGCATATTTTTTACTATAAAAATAGAGATATAAACCGAGCGGGAAAAAGCCGGGGTCATAATCAAATTCAGTATATGTTTTTTCGGCAGGAACAATAATAGTTTTGGTTTTCGGTGCAGTTTCAATTTTGAATGATTCAATTTTGAAATTGCCTGATTTTTTGATATTGTAAGTATAGATTTCAACTTTTTTAATCAAATCATGGTCGATATCAAAAGTGCTTACGGCAGAAAAATCTTTGGCAGCAGCAGTCAGCTGACGATTCCAGAAAATCGTCTTGAATTCAGGCTTGCCGATTTGCGGATGAATGCGGAATTTGCAGCCGAATTTGACATCGCCTGATGCTCTGACAGTGATTTTGATTTTGCCGGGCTGAGCAAGTTTGGAGAGGTCAACTGCGCCGTTATTGGAATAGTAGGCTGTCTGATTGACAGGATTTGCGATTTTCTTCTCCCACAGGACATCCCCGAAACAGACAATTGCGGATAATGTCAGAAGCAAACTCAATAATTTTTTCATAATTTCCCTTTCTGTTTGTTATTGTATTTATAAAGTTATGTTGTTGATTCCGTTTTCTTCGAGATATCTTTTGAGCAGATATTTTGCTGCGGGGTAACAGCCGTTAGGCGACATGAAAGGTATAAATTCATAAGTTATAAATTTTGTACAGCCCGCATTTTCGGCAGAGCGCATTTTAAAACGCATTTTTTCCCAGTTTATGACTTGGAATTTCGGATTTCTTATGTCGCGGTCAAAAGATTCAATGTTGCTCCAGCATTCAAAACCGTACTTGGCGCAGAGTTCGACATTTATTCTCTGAAATGTTTCCAAATCTTCATAATCCGGATGGCCGTCCTGAAATGCGATAATGTCAACTGCACCCTGCAAACGGCTCAACATGTAATCCCATTCTTCGCGATGCTGTTCAAAAGTCACACTGCGCGCCTTACGTTCTGCGGGGGGATAAAGGTCGGCAATCAACCCCTTCGGGCCCTGAATACCGGGAGACATCATAATCGGTTTGTTGTTTGAGACTTTTTTGCAGTAAGGACCGAGTTCACGGAAAAGGTCAACCACGCGCCATGCGACTTTGCGTGAAATTTCGTGAGCAAAATACCATCCGGCAAAGGCGGGACTTGAACCGCATTTTTCCATCAATTCGTCGATCAGCGGCACGAGAAATTCAAATTCCTGCTGCGGGTCATACGAGTCAAGCAGCCAGTCATGTCCGGGATTGTAGGTCGGAACATAAAATTTCATCTCATATTTTTCGCAAAGTTTAAGCAGCATATCCAGATAATCAAAAGATACATCCCACATATTCGGGTGAAGTTTTTTGAGATATTTTGAATTGTAGGCGGCAAAAGGTCCGAGCATTTGACGGAGCAGAATAATCGTATCAATACCGATTTTTTTCATCAGAGCAAATTCTGCGTCATACTCTTCATACCGCCAATCCATAGCGGGGATGTCTCCGCCGCAAAGCGGCTGTACAAATGTTCCGGTTATCTTTTTCATTTTTCCTCTTTAACATTAAATATCGTATTGATAATTTCAATTTATTGTATGTCAAGCCAATGATTTCCGACGGGGAAGTCTTTGGCATAATCGGGGGTAATTGCATTATCGAACCACTTGCGGAACAAAGTCTTTGAACCGACCTTGCGTACGGAACAGCCTTTTCGGTAAATACTGGAAAGTTCAGCGGAAGTCAGATAGTAAACTCCCATTTTGTCAAGTGCGCTTAAAACCATGTCCAGACGTTCAAGACGCTGTTTGACAACATCTCTGTCAAAGCCGCAGTAGTTGGCGCGGTGAGATGAAATCACAACGGGTTCTTTATGAATTTTAAAAACTTTATTGATTGTTTTTATCGCTTCATCAAAAGTATTACCCACTTCAAGAAAAACATTGCGGGTCAGGAAACAGGCGTCAGCAATTTTGCTGCAATCACCGATTTTAGCATAAACATCCTGCATGTTCCACGGTTTTGTCGGGTAAACGATGACTTCTCCGGTATTGACACGGCAGTTTTTCAAGGGAACGGTATTAATTCCGAGCGCGAGCCAAACGAGTTCAGTTTCGGAAAAAGCGTCACTGGTCACGGCGGCATTGGGCATATATCCGAAAGTCTCTTTGAAGCGTTGAAATCCGGTATTTACCATTTGATATTGTTCGTGGATATTATAGCCGTTGAATTCAGGTAGATGCTGTAATTGGTAATAGCTGTAAAGGTCAAAAAGTTCACGGGCAAGCTCTGACGCGGGGGAATTGCCGTTCAGAAGTTCCATCCAGAGTTTGGGGCTTGTGTGGTGAAGCATGGCGTGATATTCGGGGTGCCAGACGCCGCGTAACATGCCTTCACGCATTTTCTCAACGACACCTTCACCCTGCCAGGGAGCGGGAAAACCTTTATTTATCGGGATGTCAACGTATTGAGTGAAGTTATTTTTTCTGATAGCATCAAAATCTGGATTACCCATGGCGGTATAAGCAGTAAAAACTGCAGAATTGCCGTCAGAACCTTTGTGAGCTTCAAGAACTTTGTAAAGAGCTTCGAGTTCGTCGGGGCGTTCAAGACTTGAGCTTTCGCCGCCCTGTGATTTGTTATATTTCTTCATAACAGCGTTGTATTTATCAAGCATTCCTGCGTCAGAAATTACTTCACATGCACCCCAGTCGTCACTTTCAATGACAACGACGGGAAATTTTTCGACATCTATTTCAAAATGCCGTTCATACGGATTGTTATACATATATATCTCCTAAAAATTATTATCCAAACTGTCAAGAATAAGCATTTCGTTGATTGCTTCTCGCAATGACTTTATGCATGATTGAGCTGAAAAATCGTTTGCAAAACATTTTTCCAGCAAGGGATAGACAACATGATAAATCATCTCGCGGGCGGCATCACTGATTCGCGGTTCATTGATTTTGTCCAACAGCGGCAATACAGTTTGATAGAGAGAGGGGAATTTATCTTTGAAATCGGAATTGAAAACTTTTTCATGGTACGGGATGCCGTATGAAGTTTCAATCAGTTTTTTCTGCACAGCTTCGGAGCGGAGAAAGTTCACCCACAGCCATGCTTCTGGTATGTGGCGGCAGTCGGCATTGATACCGATACGGACAGTTTCAGCAAGATAAGAATTACAGTACGGCAGAGGTGCCGTTTTGAGATTGTTGCTTTTGCTGATGAGTGTACTGTTTGAATAAGCTGCAAGGATGGAAATTTTGTTGCTCATTACGGCAGAAGATATTTCTGACGGAGCAAAGTTGTTCCACGGCATCTGCCATTTGTAGTAATCTCGCAGTATTTCAATCAGCAGAATAAAATCTTTTTCCTTCTTTTTGTCAAAAAGATTTTCCCGTATATCGCCAATGAAAAAATGAAGCAGAGAGAAAAAGCCGAGCTGAATGGCGGAACATTTATTTTCTTTTTTCAACTGTTGATTTAAATTCAGCAAATCCTGCCAGCTTGACGGCAGAGAATCAATCGTGTCATCGGCATAACACAATATCGGAAGAGAAAGCATCAAAGGAATAGTGCATTTTTCGCGGAAAAAGTTGTTGTTGCTCCCGAATTTCTCAAAAAAAAGTGTCAAATCAAGCAGGCGGCGGCGGCTGATAAGCGGAAGCATTGCCGAATGGCTTGCCTGAATGATGTCATGTCCGGAATTTTTCAGAAAATCAGTGTCATCGGTGAAATCCTGTTCAATGCGTATCCACGGATAACGGCTTTCAAACTCACGGATTATTGACGGCATTTGTTTGGGGAGAAAATGCGCAGAACTGTCGGTAAGATAACGCAAAGTGACTTTGCGGCGGCGGAAAATATCTGCATTGCCGTCCCATGTATTGCTGTTGCTCTTACTTAAATTCATCCGCCGCAGCCCCGGCTGATTGATACGGGTTCCGCTTCTGCCGCCGGAACGTGAAACTATTCCGTCTTCGACGAGCAGTTTTACAGCGTTATTGACAGTAAGGAGACTTGCTCCGTACAAACCTGTAAGTTCTGATACGGGGGGAAGTTTACCATCAGAATATGCCCCTGTAAGAATTTTGTCTTTCAAGTCCTGATAAATTTTTTCGTATTTTGCTGTTTTTTTCATAAAAGTCTCATTTAATAATGTTGTCTTTCAAATGTTTTTTCATTGCTTCAAAAGAGCAATGAGATGAGCGGGGCGCAAACGGAAGTTTGCCGGTTTCAATAAATTTGGCCGCAATTTTGCGGTTAAGAGTCATTTTAGCAGTAATAAACTGCCCGAGGAATCCTGCATTGGCAGCGATAAAATCCACAGGTTCAGTCATATTGTCAACCCATTCCTGCGGAAAAAATTCCTGAAATCTCGGTTCTGACAAAAGCCATGAAAATGTGTAAAGTGTGTCGTATTGAGGATATTTTTCTTTAGATTCTGCCATGATTTTCATAAAGCATTCCGCAAAATAGCGTTTGTCATTCAAAAATGAATCAGGCCGTCTGCCGTTCCACATGTGAAAAATACACCAATTTTCAGCCAAATCAGGATGCGGAACACTCCAGTGTAAACTCATACCTTCACCGTATTCAGCATTCCATTGAGTGACAGTCTGATAATTTTGAGCGGCGACAGCAGGAATTATTTTTTTGAATTTCTCACATGCATTGTCAAAATTTTTATCTGCTTCAGTCATAAATTCTTCAGCTTCAACAGGAAATATTTCACATTCATAGCAAGAACTTCTGAGAAGATAAGAGAGCAGTGTCCGGTGACGCAAAATTTTTGAGTAGCATTCATCATTATGGTCAAGTTTATATCTTTTTGCCGCCGCAAGCACAAAATCAAACATTTCAGTGCAGATATTCAAATATTCATCGTAAGTAAATTTCATTGCAAAAAACTCCACAAAAAAAGTTTTATTATATATCATTACTTTTTTTATTATACATCATTATTTTTAAATGTCAAGCATTAGAGAATAAAAATTTAAAAAATTCTATATATTGACTTGATTTTTTTAAAATATACTATATATTGTATAGAAATTTGAAGCAACCGCAGTGAAGTCCGGTGAGATTCCGGGACTGTCGCGCAACCGTGATTGCATTTTTGCATAAGTCGGAGCCTGCCCTTCAAATACTGTAAATACGCTTGTGCGCGCAACACAAAGGATTTAAAATGCAAAAGCACACACAGACTGTCTGTCCGTTTTCTGTAAATGCAGAAAAAAATTCCGTCAATTCATCCGTCAATTGTCAAGCTCCGTCACTTTTGAGCTTAAAATCATCCGTCAAAAACAATGATTCCGATAAAGGTCAGTACTTGAGGAAGGGGAAAAGACCTTTTGAGGAAAGGTCCTTTTCCCCCTCCTCAACTTGTCACGGCATAGCGCAGCAAAGACGGAACTCCACCCCTTTTTCCCAAACCTTTTTCAGATACTTTTCTTTTTTGTTTGCACAAAAAAGAAAAGTGCTTTTCATGTTTAAGAAAAATTTTTTATTCTCAACAACCTATCCGCATTGTGAACAGAACTTTAAAAAAATAACACAAGAGTTTTTGGAAAGGATGGATGGGGTTCGGGGAAGGAAGGGAGAACCTTTTTGCAAAAAGGTTTCCCTGCCTTCCCTGATTCCCTTCACCCTAATCGAACTTCTGGTTGTTATTGCTATCATTGCAATTCTGGCGGGAATGTTATTACCTGCCTTGAATAAAGCCAGAGAAAAAAGCCGTTCAACAAAATGTATTGCCAACATCAAGCAAATAGGGACTGCATTTATCATCTATTGCAATGACAATGAAGACTGGATGTGTCCGGTTGGAGAAGAACAGCGCTGGTGCGGCAGACTCGATGGAGATAAATATGTAGCAGAGGGCGGACTTATGGATTATTTGAGTGATAAAATACGCAGTTGTCCGTCTTTGCAGAAACAATTCAAATCAGGTTCTGCGTCTGTTAATAATACAGGCTGCGGCGGTTACGGATACAGTCAGTTGCTCGGCGGAATCATGGGAAGTAATGTTCCTGTTGCTAAAATTACGCAGGTTGAAAGTCCATCAAGAACTGTCGCTTTTGCCGATTCTCTGTTTTATGTCGGCAATTCTCCGATTGAAATGTACTATATAAGTGCGCCGTCTATGACCGGCAGTTACAGTTACGGCGGTTATACGATGACTTATACTTATAACCCTGCACCGGATATAAATTTCCGCCATGATAAAAGAGCAAATTTTATTTTTGTTGACGGACATGCATCTTCTGAACGGTTGACAGTTTCGCAAAAAGGTGATTCAGGGTCTTTCAGTGTAGAAGATAACCTCAATAAATATTTCCTCGGCTGGTTCGGAACTTCACTTGATGATGCTCAAACTTATTTTACCTTAAAGAAATAATTTGTTTTATGAGTAAATTTGAAACATATACCAATAATATTGAAATTTCCGCTTTTGCCGAGACAAAAGCGGAAATAACACAAGAGTTTTTGGAAAGGATGGATGGGGTTCGGGGAAGGAAGGGAGAACCTTTTTGCAAAAAGGTTTCCCTTCCTTCCCTGATTCCCTTCACCCTAATCGAACTTCTGGTTGTTATTGCTATCATTGCAATTCTGGCGGGGATGTTATTACCTGCGCTGAACAATGCAAGAGAACGTGGCAGAAGTGCGAAATGTATCAGTAATCTGAAGCAGTTGGGGCAGGGAATTTTGTTATACAGTCAGGATCATGATGATTATTTTATGCCGCAGACTTATGACCGGACTACCTTCTGGTGGGGCAAAAAAATAAGTGACAGTGAATATGATTTTGAGGCTGGTTTTATCGCTCCGTATCTCGGTCAGAAAAATGGCGACGGCGTTTTTGACTGTCCGTCACTGCCGTTTGGAAAATATAAATCTTTGAGTTCAAATTTATCTTTCCGCACCACAGTTTACGGTTTGAACGGTACGGGAGTTTGTTTTCCGGCATCCGGAGCAGGAGCGACAGGTTATCCGTGGCAGAGAGTGGGCAGTATCAATAATCCTTCACAAATTTATCTTGTTGCTGATACAGCTCAAATTCTCGGTTCTTCAGAGGACATAAACAGTACATCATATCTTGACGGACCGTTATATCCTGCCTGGGGGAGTTCCGGTTTCAGCGACAACAAGGCTTATTCCACCATGCATTTCCGGCACAGCAAAAAAGCGAATATCTGTTTTGCTGACGGTCATGTAAAAGCGGAAAGTTCAACATATATTGCCAATAAACATGCGACAGGAGACATCGGGTATGCAGGTGATGAAGACAATTTTATTCCTTATTCTCATTAATTTTGCTTTTTTTGTCAGCGGCAGTGAACGTGTCGTTTCACTTTCGCCTGCACTGACAGAATTGGTATGCCATTTGGGATGTGAAAAAAAACTTATCGGACGCAGTGATGTATGCAATTATCCACATACAATACGAAAAATTCCGGTTGCCGGACGTTTCGCTGATCCGAATGTGGAAAAAATAATCAAGATGCAGCCGACTTTGCTCATTACCAACGACCTCATAAATCCCAATATCGCCAAAACTTTTGAAAAACGCGGCATAAAAACTGCAATTCTTAAATGCCGCAACATCAGTGAATACAAAGATTGCGTAAAAAAATTGAGCGTTTTGCTGAATGTTCCGCAAGCTGGCGAAAAAGAATTAAAGCGAATCGATTTTGAAATGAAGGCAAAACGTAATGTATTACCGTTGAATGTTTTATGGGTAATTTGGGATTCACCTTTAATGGTCGCAGGACAAAATTCATTGCCTGATGAAGTTATCCGTTTGAGCGGAGCAAAAAATGTGGCGGGGCAAGTTTCACAGGCGTATTTCAAATGTTCATTTGACTGGCTTTTGAAACAGGAAACGGATGTGATTATCTGGAGTGCATCACCAAACGGTTATAATCGCCACCGTTTCTGGAAAAAAATGAAAGCAGTACAACAAAATAAATTGATAATTGATCTTGACCCGGATTTATTGCAGAGACCGGGGCCGAGAATTTTTGAAGGCATACGACTCTTACGGGAAAAATTGGAGAAAATGCAATGAAAAGGGATTTTTTGCTGTTCATAATTGCAATACTGCTGATAATTGCAGGTGTTTTTTTCGGTTCAGGCATACTGGAATTAAGAGAAATTTTTTCCTCTCCGATTGCTGAATTGAGATTTATCCGCATTCTGGCGGCACTGGTGATAGGCGGCAGTCTGGCACTTGCAGGAATGACATTTCAAGCTGTATTGCAAAATGTTCTGGCTGAACCGTTTACGCTTGGCATTTCCGGTGGTGCCGGAGTCGGGGCGGCATTGGCAATAGTTCTCGGTTTGAAAACATTGACACTGTATGCAGTACCTTTTGCGGCATTGGCAGGGGCATTAATTGTGCTTGCTTTGGTGCTGATTGTCAGCCGGAACGGGGCAAACGGAGCGGAAAGTCTGCTGTTATCCGGTATTATCGGTGGAACGATTTGTTCAAGCATACTGATGTATCTCTTATCAGCAGCAGATAATGATGAACTTGCAAACGTTACATGGTGGATGCTGGGAGATTTGCAGTCGGTGGATTTGGATTTACTGATATTTCAGGGAATTTATGCACTGATTGCAATGATGCTTCTGTTTATGCTGGCAAGGGATATAAATGCACTGTCACTGGGACATGAACAGGCATTTTATATGGGAGTAAATGTGCGGAAAATCAGTTTTATTCTGATTATAATTGCCTCATTGCTGTCAGCTGGAACTGTGGCATTGGCTGGAATAATCAGTTTTTGCGGTTTGATAATTCCGCATATCATACGCAGATTGTGCGGCAGTGATCACCGTCAAATAATATTCACGAATTTTCTTTCCGGCGGTATTTTTCTTATGCTGTGCGATATTGCCAGCCGCTCAATTTTTATGGAACGTGAACTCCCGATAGGAGTTTTAACCGCAGTAATCGGAGGACCGGTATTCATCTTTCTGCTTAACAAAAGGAGTTCAAATGGCAATCTCGGCTGAAAAAATTTCCTTTGCATATTCAAACAAAAAAGTCTTGAATAATTTTTCTATTTCATTGAACACCAATGATTTTACCATGCTGCTCGGTCCAAATGGCAGCGGCAAGTCGACAGTCATAAAATTGCTGGGTGGATTTTTACCGGCAGAACATGGAAAAATACTGCTTGACGGACTGGAAATTGCAAAAATTCCGGCTTTTGAACGGGCAAGAAAAATCGCCGTTGTTTCTCAAATCATGCCGCCGGTATTGAATTATACAGTTCAGCAAATGGTCCTGATGGGCCGCTTCTGTCATTCCGGGCGTTTGGCAAAAGCATCGGAAAAAGATTTACAAATTGTCCGTGAAGCAATGGCACAAATGGAAATATTGCAATTTGAAAAACGTTATGTTTATGAACTTTCCGGCGGAGAAAGGCAACGTGTCATGCTGGCATCGGCATTGGCTCAGCAGCCGGAATATCTGCTTTTGGACGAGCCGACGGCGGCACTTGACCCGGCGCATGGGCTGCGCCTGATGAAAATTTTGCAGACACTGAATGGCAAAATCGGGATTTTAATGGTTTGCCATGATCTGAATCTGGCATGGAACTTTGCAGAAAAGGTTATGATCCTCAATAAAGGAGAGATAACTTCATACGGTGAAACTTCAACAGTACTTACAGAAGAAAATATTCTTGCAAATTTCAAATGTCATTCATTTATTCACCGCAATGAGGGAATAATACTCCGTCATTAAGCAGTGATGAATCAAAATACAGAATTCAGAGTAAGTTTCAATTTTTCAGGCAGTTTCATATCGGATATTTTTCTGCCATTGAGTTCCGCATCTTTATTTGCGCCTTTTTTGAGCAGATACAGTACACGGGAACAAATTCTGTTTATTGCTTCATCATCCAGATACATATACCGTTTGACAGCATATTCGCAAACTTTATACAACGCAGTTCTACCGGATTTATCTTTGCTGTTGATGCTTATACCCTTGTTTATCAGCAATTCAATATCTGCATCAGAGCATTTCGGAGACCATGCAACTGCAGGCATTATTACTTCAAAAGCCTCATTTTCAAAAGCGGCTTTAGCGGTCATCAATACAGCCAGCACCTGACTGCGTTTAGCTGTATCATCATCCCCTGAATAATTCAAACGGTTATATTCGTAAAGTTTTTCAATAACTGATACAATATCTTTTTCAGGATTTGATTTTTCAAGCAATGCTTTTATGTATTCCAAATGGATATTATCAACTTTTTTCAGCTCACAGCATGCAGCTTGCAAAAGGGTTGTATTGCTTGAACCGACAGGCGGCAGATTGATATTTACATTTTCTTTAAGCAGCATACGGAAAATCTTCAATAATTTCAAACGTACATCATCTGAATTTTTCTGCTGTTCAGACAGATTATATACTA
The DNA here is from genome assembly GCA_017505415.1 of Lentisphaeria bacterium. Lineage (GTDB taxonomy): Bacteria > Verrucomicrobiota > Lentisphaeria > Victivallales > Victivallaceae > RGIG5270. The sequence goes on from JAFVPG010000126.1 coordinate 23,134, forward strand.
TCTGCAAAGGAGTGTACGGCATAGAGTCAGTTGTTTTATTGACATCTGCATTGTTGTGGAGAAGCAATTCAACTGTTTCCATTGCAAGTGTATTGCAGGCATATTGGAGTGGTGTCATGTCAAATCTTACCGGAGTATTGAGCAGAGAAATATCCTGTTCCAATAATTTTTCGATAACATTGATATTTTTATTCTGCAATGCGGAATAGAATTTTCTCATGTAGACATAATCCATTGCTTTTTTATCATTTTTGTCGACAACAGAAGAGTCTGCTCCTGCTGTCATGAGCATATTGTACATGGCACTGTTTGAAAATCGGACTGTATAAAAGAGCGGAGTCTGTCCATTCTCATCTGTCAGATTGACATCGCCTCCTGCGAGCAGAATAGTTCTGACAAGCGGCTTATTGTCATGTATGATTGCCCAATGGAGCGGTGTTAAACCTGCCTGATCCTTTTCATTGACATCAGCACCGCAATATACGAGGGCGATTGCATCGGAATATTTTTTCTCAAGTATTTTTTGCCTCAAGATACCTGAAAGATCTGAGATACCGTACTGACAGACTTCCACGCTGCAATTCCCTGTAATGCAATCGGAGGAAACATGATGTTCAAAGAGGATTTTTTCTATATCTTTTTTAAGCGGTATATCCGCATGTTCAAGCCAGCGCAGCAGAGGTCCGGAAAAATCCGGATGTGAAACGTCTGTAATAATAACATTCGGATCACTGTCGTAATTTTTTAAGTAATAAAGCAATTGCTGCGCAAAAATTTGATCGTTATTGATAAAAGAATAACTTTTCTGTGATCGTGAGTAATCTTTGACCATCCGCTGAATTTCAGAAGAATGTTTTTTGTCAAAACGCGAATGTTTGAGCAAATTATAAGCCTCTTTGCGCCACTCAAGCTGCTGTTGAAGGTTTTTCTGTAATGAGTTAAAGAATTTTATCCGTTCATTAAACCAGATTCTGTTATCATGGTCATTTTCAGATTTCAACAATGTATTCAGATTGTCGTTACATATTTTCAACCGTTCTTTGAGTGCGACATACAATCTGTCATTGCTCAACGATGAACTTATGCTGTTTTTCGCTTTCGGCTTTTTCTGATCGGAAATATATTTATCTGCATCTGACAGTTCAAAATTATCTCTGGTGATGCGTTCTTTTTTTGGTTCTCCGTCATTTTCTGAAGAATTTTCCTCATCATTCAGCGTATCGTTTTCCGGTACATAAACTTTTTTATCCGTTTTACCGGAAGTATTTAAAGTTATTTCACTTTTGACATAGTTGAAGCCGGTGACAAATTTATTGCGGTATTTCAAACCGAAGAATATGCCGCAGCCGATAAAAATCAATGTAATAACTGCTTTGATTATACGTTTGATGGCACTATGGGGAATCGCAGAAAAAATTTTACAGATGATTTCCCATGTTTTTGAGCCTGCATAACGCAGTTGAGTTCCTGCAATTTTGCCGGTAACACGCATGTATTCTGCAAAATTCATACGCCCTGCAAGCAAATGTTCTATGCGCATTTTCAATGCTTCCGCATTAGGCGGACGTTTATCCGGATCACGTTCAAGCATATCATTTATAAGAAGTATGAATCCGGAAGAGTACCCTTCTGTTAATTGAGAGAGATCCTGATGTTCTTCATTCAAAACTTTGATAACAGTTTCCATCGCAGTTGTTCCGTCATAAGGCGGCTGCCCTGCTGCCATGTGAAACATGGTGGCTCCGAGACTGTAAATATCGGAACGGTAATCAACATTATGTGATGAACGGCACTGCTCCGGAGAAGCATAATTCGGAGTTCCGAAAACCAGATTACCCTGGGTAAGAGTAAGTTCATTTTCTCCGGAATTTTCGGATTTTGCAATACCGAAGTCTGCAAGTTTTACCGTACCGTTTGCAGAAACCATAATATTTGACGGTTTTATATCACGATGAACAATTTTTTCACGTTCAAGGATGATGAGTACTTCGGTGACTTTCAAAGCGATTTGCAAAATATCTTTTTCTGCGAAAACGCCTTTTTCTTTCATTATTTCACTGACATTACATCCATCGACATATTCCATAGCTATAAAAAGCGAACCTGTACGGTTTTCTTTGCCGACATCATATACTGCAATAAAATTTTCAGAATCAATGCGGTTGGCAAGTTTTGCCTCGCGTATAAACCTTTTGGCATAAACCGGATTTTTTACCATTGCATCATTATTCATGATTTTCAGGGCAATATCACTCTGAAGCAGCATGTGTCTGGCAAGATAAACTTCCCCCATACCGCCTTTGCCGAGCAATCTGATGATTTTATATTTGTCAAAAACATCTCCTTCCACAAACATTGTATCTTTTGCATTTGTTTCGATCTCTTTGAAATCTTCTGCATCATCAGATTCTGAAAGTGAAAAAGAGAGATTGGCACGGAATACTTTGTCACAATAAGGACATTGCAATTCACGCTTCAAAACATCAAGTGGAACCAAAAGTTCTGCATAACAATGCGGACAGAACATCACTGCCTGAAAATTTTCGCTGTCTGCAGAAGTATTACAATGCGGACATTCTAAAAAATGACCGGTAACATTTTTTTCTGAGATCTCATGATCTTTTTCACAACGGAGACATCTTACAACTAAGGGCATACGGCAGAAAACTTTCAAAGCATACTGTGAATTTCAAGAATTACATCGTCCCAGCTTGCAGGACGATCAGCGGGATTTTTTTGCATCAATTTATTCATCAAAGCAACGAAGCGGTCTGATAATTCCGGACAATATTCCAGAATCGGCGGCGGTGTGTTTTCACATGTATTTTTGTACAGTTGAGCCAGATCATTACCTTCAAACGGAACTTTGCCGGTCATAACATAAAAAATAGTTGCTCCGAGAGAAAACATATCTGATTGAATGGAAACACTTTTGGAATTTATGAATTGTTCCGGACTCATATAACCGGGTGTACCGAGGATGGTATTGTCCATAGTCAGATAAGTTTCCTGACTTACATTTTTTGATTTAGAGATTCCGAAGTCGAGCAATTTGATATAATTTGCATTGTCGACCATGATATTTTCCGGTTTTATATCACGGTGAACTATCTGAAATTTATTCCATACATAACGCAGAGCTTTTGCTACTTCATATGCGACAATCAAAGCTGCACCTTCATCAAAACTGAACTCTCCGCAGCATGCCTTAAGGGATTTGCCGTCAATAAATTCCAAAACCGTATACTGACCATAGTCATCACTCCAATAGTCGATCATTTTAACAATGTTGGGGTGATTGATATTGCTGTGCAGACGGGCTTCCCGCAGAAAACGCTTACTGGATGAATCGCGTACAGTTTTGGTCATGACTTTTGCAACATATCTCTGAGACAGATCATCAAGCGGATGCACGATGAAAACAGAACTGGACCCTCCATCCTGAAGAGTGGACAAAATACGGTATTTTCTGCCGATAATACATCCGGGACCGGGAGTTTTATCAATAGTATTGCCGGTTTCTGCACTATTATTTATCATATATTGAGAAATATTATCCTGAGACGAATATCTTTTATTAACATCCGCTTCAATGACAATAGTTTTATCGTTTTCCTGCATTTTTCCTTACCGTTGAAGAAGTTAAACAGAATAAAAAATCAAGACACAATGTCCCTTTACGTATAATATATTGCATTTTCAGGGAAATTCAAATTTTAAGATAAGAAAAACAGAATTTTTTGTTAATGTCCCGAATTTTGTGAAAGATTTAAACTAAATCATGAAAATACAGTTTTAAATTCATATCATAATGTATTTTTTTTATTTACTGAATTCTGATTAAGAATTGAAAAAGTCGATAGCATTAATAAGTTCTGCAAAGTTGTAAATTATATAGTCTGCATCAGCTCCGCTGTAATTCTGTTCTCCCTGATTGGTGCGGAAAAAAACTGTTTTTATGCCCAGATTGTGCGCTCCGAAAATATCCCGGAACATATCATTGCCGACAAAGATTATTTCATCAGGACGTAAATGCATTTTTTGCAGAGCTTTTTCAAACATGCCGGGATCAGGTTTGCGCAGACCGTATTCACTTGAAATGATTACAAAATTGAAAAATCTGTCAAGTCCGACAGAACGCATTTCCGGCAATGCCCATATTTTCTGACCGTCAGATATTGCCGCCATCGGATAAGCAGCAGAGAGCTTTTTCAGAGTCGGCAGGACTTCACTATACAGTTCAAGTTTGTATCTTCCTGCAGCACGAAAAAGAATTGCCAAAGTTTCCGGAGATGGCAGATTTTGTGTATTTTTTGCATATTTTTTTGTTATTTCATCGAAAAGACTGATAACATCAAATTCCGGAAATTCCTCCATACTTTCCTGTTTCTGCCGTTTAAGAATGGTGAAATATTCTTCCTTGAGCATAGAAGGTGAAATTTTGATATTAAAATAATCAAAAAAATTGGAAACAGTACGGTATACCTGATCGTCAGTTTCACTGGTGCAGATGTCAATCAAAGTTCCATTAAGGTCAAAAAGCAATCCTTTTATCATAAATTCAACTCCTTTTCAATATTGATTCCGCCTCATCAACAAGCATGCGGCGGTAATTATACGGCAGATAATTGTTTCTTGCTATACGCAAAAGTGTCATACCAATATAAAACGGTGCTCTTGCAGTAATTGATTTGAATGCCCGGTCCCGATCTGGAAAATGACAGCTGTATTCCCACAGAAAATGACCTATAAACGGTTCTGAAGCATATTTATCATGACAGTGAAAAAGAAAAAAATGTTTAAGCTCACCTGCAATGCGTCCAACATCAAACAGACGGTCACTTCTCTGCATGCGTTCAAGATCAAAAGTTATTACATACATGCCGTCACCAAAAAAAAAGTTTGCCGGTGTCGCATCTCCGTGAACAAGCACTTCCTGATCCTGATACATCAGAATATCATTTTGATATTCATTACATAAATCATGCAGATATTGGATTTTTCTGTTTTCAAGCAAATCATGAAGCTGTTTGACCAGATTATGAAAATAACGGCATATTTTTTGAAAATCGACCATGACCGGCAATGCGGAACGGTTGTGAACAGTTGCCATAAATTTTCCAAGGGCAGTAAGTTTTCTGAAAAGCAGATTATTGTCATGTTGATTTATTGCATTTTCAATAACAGTTGTCAACGGTTCTCCGAAACAGTATTCTGAAACAAGCAAACATCCGAGGGATTCATTGCATCCGAGAGCTTTTGCTGCATAATGATTATTGCCGAGATAATTGCTGAATTCATTTATATTATTGTATTCCCGGTACATTTTATGTTTTGCATGTTCAAAATCTTTTTCATCAGCGGCAAAAAATTTTCCGACGACTTTCTGCATTGTTGCACGATCCTCGTAGATGTAAACTGTATGGGATGAGTGACTTGCAAAAACTCTGAAACCTTTTGCCCCGCATGCGCCTGTTTGCGGCATTATACAATCTGCCAGATAACTGTACAACGGGTCGTTTTTTGATAAATGTCCGAGATATTCCATTTTATACTCCTTTTTGATATAACAGAAAATATCTCCGGCTTAACATTTTTCAAGAGTACAGAAATAAAAAGAAAAAAGTAACTGTTGGCAGAAAATTATATTTTTTCAAATTTAATGAAGATATGATTTTATGTTGTAATTTGACAAAACAAACGCTGCTTTGTCAGATTAAATCTTTTATGAGGTGCGTTTAGTTTTGTATGTTATATCTTACAAGGCACAAACATCATAAAACAGTCCAATTTTCTGAGCTTTTTTTATTTCAGCTCTTGTATTTTATTTTTTTAATGCTATATTAATAAAGTTTTAAGCCGGATTAGCTCAGTGGTAGAGCAGTTGAC
>JAFVPG010000127.1 GCA_017505415.1 Lentisphaeria bacterium
AAAGCAGCAGATAAAAACTGTGAAAATAATACTGCATAGAAAACTGTGCAGACAGGATTTTTGTTGCTTGGGAACAGAAAATTTAAGAAAATTAACAAAAACAAGGGAATCAGCCCTTGACTTTTACATAATAGAGCCAAAGTAAATAAGCAGATGCTTGCAGAAATAAATCAATTTGAATCAAATAATATCACAATTTGCATTCAAATATTTTTGTTTCATACGGAGCAAATTCAAGTTCAAGTTTATCTGAAACAATATCTTCATCATTCAGAATTTCTCTGCATGATGCAAATGATGGCAGTTTGACTGTACATTTGAGTTCTTTATCTGAGAAGTTTATGAGGAAACAGACTTTATCGCCGTTTCTGTCATCATTCTGACAGAGAACACCGGTCTGCATCCGGAAGTTCTCATCTCCTGTGATTTCAAGATCGGAAACAACATCCGCTTCTGCACAGGCATTACGGAAGATTTCACGGATACTTTCCAAATCTGTGGTAGTTTTCGCTTTGCGGAAAATCTGGAACACGGGAAATCCCCAACTGTAAACCTTGCCTTTGCCGAAACTGTTTTTGGCAAGAGCTGTGCCGCCGCAGGAATATTCAGCAAGGGATTCTGCACTTTTCAAGTTCAAATGAGCATGGAAAATATCTTTGAGCGGAACAGCTTTGAAGCCGTCAACGGCAAAAACTTCATCGCTTTCGGCATAGGTGAAGTCATTGACGTAATAACCGAAAGCCTCCTGCAATCCGTACCCGGGAATGGTCTGGAACTGCATGGAATCTTCACGTTTTTGAGCAAAACGGTAATCGGTGATCAAAGTACCTCCGTTTGCAACAAAATCTTTGATTTCATTGGCAAATTTTTCATTGATAAAAATCGTTTCCGGAGCGATAAGAACTTTGTAACGGTCTTTTTTCAAACGGAACATACGTTCATCGACAAAATCACATTCAATATGAAGTTCGTTGAGAATACGGAATGCACCGTGACAGGCATTGATATAATCGGTATAAGTTTTGTCACAGATACGGGCAAGTTCCGTGTCCGGAGCGAAAAGGATCGCCGCTTCGGCATGAACATTGGCATTTGAAAGAATTTCACGCATATTCATAAATGCTTTGCCGGATTTTGAAAGTTCAACTGCACGTTCAGTGATGCTGCCGTCAAAACCTGCCAGATTGAATTGATCCGTTTGAGTATCGGTATGTCTGCCGCCGAATTTCCAGAACATAAGCATTTTTGCACCGTTGGCGGCAAGCTGCCAGTTGGCAGCAATTCTCCAGCCGCGTTCTGCACGGTCATGACGGTCGGGCAAATAAGAGCTCTGTCCGGCTTCGCCCTCAACTGCCCAGAAGCCATTGGCTGGATCTTTGCCGCCGGAACGGCACAAAGAGTTGGCGGCAGCAGTAAGATAGGGGGCTTCCTCCATCTGGGCAAAAAATGTATAGGCTGAAAAACCCGGAATATCAGCATAAGAATTTTGATCCATCATGCTTGGATAATTGTGCTGACTTGCACTGTTGTAAGCGGCGGTAACTACGACGTTGACACCTATTTTGAGGTTGCGCGGGTTGTGACGTTCAATAGTATCACGGACAACCTGCAGCCAGCCTGCAACACGGGCACGGTTGAATTTCAGATAATCGACGCACGGACCGTAGCCGCCGCCGGAAAATGAAACGAAAACCCCCGGTTCAGCTTCATCGAAACTTAAATAATCAACCGGAAATTCAGTTCCCCATTTTTCATTGAGTTTATTGATGTCATTATCATACTTTTCACGCAGGAAATCATGGAATTTCGCCATTGTCAGCGGACAGAAACAGCCGTCTTTGTGATAAAAAGGTTCATTCCACAAACTCCATGCAGCAAGTGCCGGATGATTGCAATAACGTTCTGCACAAAGATCAAGAAAAATTTTCGCTCTTTCAAAAAAGTAAGGATCGTCCATGCACAATTTGCGGACAGGACCGAATTGCGGCGGATCATAAGGAGCAAGTTTCAATTCCTGAACACCTTTTTTGCGGACGATGTAACGCGGGGGATACATTGCTGCCCATGAGGTCAGAGTGCCGCCGAGATTGAGCAGGATTTTCATATCATGTTTGGCGGCGAGATCGAAAATCAGATCGAGTTTGCTGAAATCGTAAACGCCTTCTTCACGCTCAATGCGATCCCATGCGACAAAAGGACGGATGATATTCATTCCGAGTTGTTTCATGGTTATAATATCACGTTCAAAATATTCAGATGGAATATCGCCGCTTTTTGCATACGGGCAGTAAGCTGCACCGAAATAGAGTTCATTTTTCATTTTGTTTTTCCTGTAAAATTTTATTATTTTTTGCCGTATTTCACTTTAACAGAAAGCATATCGGGAGTGCAGAGTCTGGCTCCTGAACTGTTGCCGCTTGCTTCTGTGGAAATATCATGCAGAAAGTTACCTTCACAACCGATTATTTCAATTGTCTGTTCTGCACTGTCAATAATAACTTCAGCACTGACAGGCTTTTCATAAATCACCATATTGCCGATACACTCATACTGCTGATAGTACTCTTTTTCCGGAAAGAGATCGTGTGGTTTGGGAATCCAGTTGAAAGTTGCGGAATTTACATCAAGACGGGGAACTCCGTCAATAACATCCATGCCGCTGCGGTGATAATGTCCGTTCAAACACAAAATAACCTGCCCCGGTCTGCCCTGTGATTCACGGATTATCTCTGCAACTTCTTCACGGCACGGTTTTTGCAAACCGCATTTTTCATCAGGAGCGTATTCCACCGGAGCATGACTCGCCAGAATACACGGATACGGTGAATTCATAACAGTTTCACGGAGCCATGCGATTTCTTCAGGCGGCATCCAGTCACGGAAGCCCGGATGATCAAAATAATTCCGCTCGGAGTAATGAAAATAAATTCCGGGAAAATCACTGAACCAGTTTTCATCCATTATCACAAAACGGAATCCTTTGTGATCAAAAAAGTAATAACCGTTTTCCAATCCCATACTCTCAAGCACAGTTTCATACGAATCAATATCAAATTCATGATTACCAAGTACAAAATAGCCGGGGAGCTGAAATTCCTTGTATTGCCGGATCAATTCCGGACATGCAGATGGCTTATGAGAAAAATCTCCTATATGAAGCAGAAATTCTGAACCGCTGTCCAAAGCACGTTTCTGAATTGCTCTCAAACGTTCGGGTGCATCTGACTTGTACCATGCAGGATGATGATGCAAATCAGAAAAAACTGTAAATTTAATTTTACTCATATTTTTTCCTTATGTACACTACTGTTCGGTAAAAATTACCGGAGTTAATTGAAATTGTCGGGACTTGTTATATATTAAAAACGACCAAATCCTTAATATTTAACACGAAAGTCCCGAACCATGTATTACGATAGCATCTATTCTTAACTTTTCAACTTTATCCCCCGATATCGTTTTGAAAAAATCGTTGAAAAGCCGCCAAACTGGAATTTGCCCGTCCAAGAGGAACTTTTCAGCCCATTGTTGCTCTGAAATTTTTACCGGACAGCAGTGCCTTATGTACAATATTTATGCTGAATCAATTTCCCTTGCAAATCTGCGCCGCAAGTTTTAACCACTGCGGATTATCTGTAAAAAGTTTACCGTAACCGGCTTTTTTGCCGAGGAAAACAGCCACACTTCCTTTGCCGCACTGCCATTCGACCAGCATGGGCTTGCCGCCAGCAGTCATTTTAACGACTGCATTTTTCTTGAGTTTCAAGTCATGAAAATAACGGACATTGAAAGGTGCAGCAGAATTTATCCAGTCATACTCTTTGGCACGACTATTGATTTTTGTAAGTTTGGCAAATTTTCCGGTTGCATAAGGAGTTGCGAGTTCAACCGGCAGCACTTCTGCAAGTGGTGTACGCTGGTATTCTCCTTTTTCAAGAGTAAAAAATCCGCCGAAAACGACCAGACGGCCGCCGTTTTTAACAAAATCAGCCATATCTTTCAGGATAAAATCCGGAATAATATTTTTCGGACCTGCCGGAGCATCGGCAAGAACGATGATTTCTGCATTTTTCAATCTGTTCTCACCCGGCATTTTGTTGTATATAAGACGGTTGGCAATAATCATTGCGGAACTGGTAGATTCCATGGTGTAACGGGAACAGACCTCTTTTTTGACACCATTGGCAGTCAGAGCCTCAAAAATTTGGAGTTCGTCAAATGTCATTCCCTGAAAAATCAGTACGCCCTGCCGTTTGGCAACTGAATTTTCATCATCTTTCAGTTCTGTCAGTTTGAGATTCATCACGCGATAAGAAAAGGGTCTCCCTTTGGATGAGTAGCCCATGCTGCCGATACGGATTTTGCCGCCGCGGTAAAAATCATGTCCGAAAACTGAAATATTGCCGACAATGGCAGAGGGATCATTCATGTCATCTTTGAAAAATTCAACTCTGTCCTTGTACGCATCAAAAACAATGCGGTAATGAGATTTGCTTTTTGCTGCAACATTTGCGATCTTCTGATGTCCGACGGGTTCGATGCCGAAACCGGCGATACGTTTGGATTCAGGCTGGGGGAAATAATATCTCCAATCCTTGCAGGAACTGTGAAAAAATGAACTTATGTTGTAAATATCAACGAAAAGTCCGATGCCGGAAGTATTTGCAGGATCAGTAAATTCCATGTCAAATTCCAGCATACCTTTTTTGATCAGCGGAATGTCGCATTCAATGTAACCGTCATTGAAGGGGTTGTGATGAACTGATACTACAAGTCCTTTGCCGTCAAGGGTATAAGTGCTTTTGCCCGGCATGGAAACATTTCGCCAGCGTTTGGCAAAAGTGTCTTTGTTTTGGAAATCGTCGGTAAAAATCACTTTGCTTTCCGCCCGGGCAAGCAGTGCCAGCCCGAACGCAAAAACAGAGAGAAAAAGAGCTTTTTTATTCATTGCAAACCTCACTTTTTGTAACGGAGAACAACGATCATGGCATCATCAAGTGCGGGCAGTTTGACTTTGTTGCCGTTGACAGAAAGTTTGATTGTTTTTTCTGATTGCGGAATTGCGGCAAAGGCTTCAACAAGTTTTTCTCCTTTGCGGGGCGCAACCGTCAAAGTCAAATCTTTACGGACGGGAACTTTTTCATAATACTGTCCTGTTTCATCAGCGTTCTCGGGCAGATTTACGAGGTGTACCGTTTCTTCACGGAAATCGCCTTTCTGTCTGGAGCAAATGAAAGGACGGTAGAAGACATTATAAGCAGGAGCGACATTGAAACGAGTGTTGCGTTCTTTTTCAGGAATACGCATAAATTCAGGAGAATAATAATATTCTGAATAACGGGTCATGAAATTGTCACGGATGTACTGGTCACGGACAGGAACGATTGAGCCGCCATGTTTTGCCCCTGCGGCAAAGGTCAGATATTGGATGAGATTGCCGGAAACGGAATCATTCGGGAAAAGCGATGCAAATGCAACGGTCGGCTGACCGCCATTGACTCTGGCGCGCTGAACGTCTTCTGCAAGAGCGGTACTCCATGCTTTGAAAGTATGCAGAGGTTTGCGGTTGAGTCCGAGCATATATTCATAAATCAGCAATGCTTTGCGGGTGGCAGCTTTGAGGTAGCCGGGATTGCGTTTGGCACTTTTGGCATTGGCATGAATATTGGTGGCATAGATAAAATCAGGATTATGCTTTTCCATGATCGAACGGTATTGAGTGAGACGCTCAACAGCAGTTTTGTCGGGATCAGGATAATATTCTTTGCCGGTTTTGCCGTACATATCACGCCAGTCGGGACTCGGAGTATTCAAATAGAGCGGGTCATTTGGAGCATCCGGAATAAAATACCAGTCAAAACGGTAGCCCTGCCAGCCGAACATTTCACATGATTTAATCATGTCATTTGCCCAGAAATCGACAAACTCTTTGGTGTAGCCGTGGACTTTGAAGGTTGCCAGACGTTCACGGTTTTCAAAAATGCCGCCATTGTAAATACTGGGCTGACCGTTGTCACAATAAAGAATCTGTTCAGGTTCTTTCAAGGCTTCTTTGTAATTGTAAAGACCGGTGATACTTGAAATGACATTGACGCCTTTGGATTGGCATTTTTTGACGAAAGACTGGATGAATTGTTTATTCATCACGTGTCTGTAATATCCGGGAGATTCTGTCATCGGACGCCAGTGGTCTTCTTCGGGAGTGATACCGCGGACTGTAGAACGCATCCAGAGATAATATTCAATGATACCGATTTTGTTGCGTTTGAGAAATTCGCCCCACAAATCCTCACTGCCTTTCTGGTGGCAGCTGCCGACGTTCAAAAAGGCGAAACGGACACTTTCCGGAGCAAAGTCGCTGATGGCAAAAGCGGTGTTTTTGCTGTCAGTTTTTTTGCCGTTTTCGCTCAATTCGATACGTGCCAATGCACCGCCGCGCATGGATTTATCTGTGGCAAATTCATATTTGAAAGGAACTGAACTTTGAGCAGGAATGGTAATGTTTGAATCATAAACTTTTTTACTGTCGGTAAGTTTTGTATCAACAAAAAGTTTGACATTGACAGTTTTATTTTTGTTTGAAGTATTGGCAATGAAAGCGGAAACACCGTTTTTTTCGCCGGGTTTATTCATTAGTTTGAGAGTTTCAAAATTTGTAACTGCAATTTCAGGAACAGCTTTGAGGGAATTTACAGCGGCAAAGACCTCTTTTTCGGAAAGTTTACCTGCGATAATACTGAAAGTGCAGCTGTCTGATTTTTTGCCGATAAGTTTACGGGGAGGAACAGGAATAATACGGATTGAAGTCAAATCATTGAATCCTTCATTTTCCCGGTTGAGATAATATTCCATGCCCTGACAATTTGCGCCGCTGACGATACCGATACCGCCTTTGTTATTGACGGAATAAGCAAATTTCCAGTTGTTTCCGGGAACGTAAAATGACCAGTCAAAGGGAACGGACGGAGCATTTTTTTCCGGCAGCATGAAAGCATTTTTTTCAACTGAAAAATTCATCAGACGCAGAGTGTAAAACCAGTCTGACGGAGCTTCGGTAAAAGTTGCCTCCATGCGGCATTTGATAACAGGGGTATTATCAAAAGTGTAATAAATCTTTGACTTGGTAAAACCTTTGTCAAGTTCACAACAAAGTTCAATTTTGTCAGCGGATTTGCTGATAACGGAAACTTTCTGTTTTGAATTGTTGCCGTTGTAGAGAAAACCGGAAGAAGCCTGCTGACCGTTATACTTTTTCTGCTCACCGTTTTTGCGGAATTCCTGTGAGCCGTAAATGCTGTACCGTTTTTTGCCGACGTTCAAAGTTTTCAATGTACCTTTGACATTGTCGATAGTGATGGTATAATATTTATTGGAAACGGTTTTAAGTTTCGGCGAATCTTTCAACTCAACAGCAAACAGCGATGAAGTCATAACTGCCGCTGCAATAATATAAAATAATTTCATTTTTTTCCCTTTCAAACAAATTAAAATGCAAGTGATTTTTTGAGCAGTTCAGCAAAAATATTCTGCTTGTGAATAAATTCTCCCTTGTCTGTACGTCTGCCGCCGGG
>JAFVPG010000128.1 GCA_017505415.1 Lentisphaeria bacterium
ATATCTTTCTTTGGAACATGTGAGAAACAGTTCCTTTTTCGCTCTGGTTATCGCAACATAAAAAAGACGTTTCTCCTCATCCAGAGTCCCCTCCTCCATTGAACGTTCATGCGGAAATGAATCCTTCTCCATTGCCACAATGAAAACAACCGGATATTCAAGCCCCTTTGATGCATGCACTGTTGACAGAGTAACTCCCGGTTCCTGTTTTTCCTCTGTTTTGTCATTCTCTTCCAGCAGAGAAAAACTCTCAAGATACTCTCCGAGAGTCGGCGGTTCTGAACATTTATTCTCATACTGGCCGATAGCAGATATAAACTCATCGACGTTTTCACGGCGATTACGGGCATCTTCAATATCTTTGTACATTTTCTGCATACCGTCAAGGAATCCGGTACTGCGGAGAAAAGATGTAACTTTCGGTGCAAGCTCTCCGGGTTCTGCAAAAAGATGTTTCCCGTAAGCAAAAGCAGCTGCAAGTTCCTTTGCCGCCGCCGCCCCTTTGGCAGGAACTGCTGACAGGAACTCTTCTTTTTCAAGCAGGCACAGCATCGGAATTTTACTTTCATTATAGAGCTGTTTCAATACATCAACGGCTTTCTGCGCCAAACCTCTCGGCGGAGTTGCAAGGATACGCAGGAAACTCTGATTATCACGCTCATTGACCAGTAATTTCAAATAAGCAACTGCATCTTTGATCTCTTTGCGGCTGTAAAAATCCTGTCCTCCGACTAATGTGTACGGAATTTCAGCCTGACGCAAACCATTTTCAAGTTCACGGGAAAGATGATTTGAACGGTATAAAATGGCAAAATCCTGATAAGTCAAATCCGGATTCTCCCCCATTTTCTGCCGGATCATACTTGCAATAAACTCAGATTCTTTTTCACTGTTTTCCGCATTCACAGCAGTCAAATCAGCACCGTCACCCAATTTTGACCAAAGCTGCTTGTCATGACGGGCAGTATTAGTACGGATAACGGCATTGGCGGCATTGAGAATTTTGTTTGTCGAACGGTAATTCTGTTCAAGTTTGATTTCACAAGTTCCGGGAAAAAGATTCTGAAAATCAAGAATATTTTCGATTTCAGCACCGCGCCAGCCGTAAATACTCTGGTCATCATCTCCGACAACACACAAATTGCAGCTGTCACCGGCAAGCATTTTTATAACTTTGAACAGGGCGGCATTGGTATCCTGATACTCATCGACCAGCAAATACTTATAATGCTCCTGATAACGTTTCAGAATATCGGGAAATTCACTGAACAAACGATAAACCAGCATGATCATATCATCAAAATCAACCATATTCTGAAGTTCAAGCATTTCCTGATAAGTAAAATACAAGGCACTTGCCATAACATCCACATCTGTGGCGGCAATATTACGGGCCTCCTGCGGTGTCAGCAAGCGGTTTTTCCAGGCACTTATACGGTTTATCAGAAGATCAAGACTGCATTCATCCTTGCTCCATCCAAGTTGGGCAACCGCCTGTTTGAACAATCCCTGCTGATCGCTCGTATCAGCAATCGTAAATGTCGGGAGATACCCAAGATGACGTATCTCCTGACGCAGTAATTTGACACAGAATGAGTGAAAAGTTCCCAATGTCACTTTGGCGGCAAGATTTTTATCCACCAGTGATGCAAGACGTTCACGCATCTCTTTTGCCGCTTTGTTAGTAAAAGTCAATCCCAGAATTGATTCAGGGGCAATTCCGGAAGCAAGCATATAGGCAATACGAAAAGTAATAACTCTCGTTTTGCCGGTTCCTGCACCGGCAAGCACCAGTACAGGTCCATTCAAAGTCCTGACAGCTTTCTGCTGTTCAGGGTTTAAAACTTTTAAAATCTCATCCCGTGTCATGGATATTATTCCGTTCAGATAGTTTTGACGGCAATATCAAATTCACCGTTTGCACATACTACACATGCTGCGGCAACAGGATTTTCAAAATCGGCAAAGACACCGCCATTGACAACATAATCACACGCAGCTGCAGCATCAGCAACATCAAATGCGGCATCCAGATTATCATCGCAGGGGCGATTCTTTTCATAAGTTGAAATATAGAGAGCCTGACCGTTTTTAAGTTCAAATTCACGGACGAGGACAGCATCTTTGCGGATAATTCCGAGGAATCCGCGTGTTCCATTCATTTCAACAGCACCGACGATACGGGGGGTATCAAGTGAATCATGCTCATAATCCAAAGCCAGCAAGCCGAGAGTCATGGCATCACGAACCGGCATTCCGGAAGCAATTTTTTCTGCGATAGGATCAGTTTGAGAACCATTGCTGACGACAGCATAATCCCCTGCTATACGGACACAGTTGTAAGTGATGTACGGATTTTTCTGCAAATCACCTTCAAAACCGGGACGCGGCATAACTGCAACTTTGTCCCCCATTTTAACGGTTTGACGATTGGGAAAAGAACGGGATGAAACACGATACATGGCAACATTTCTGCCATCCTGAGTTCTGCCGATAGAAACGATACGACCTAAATACATTTTTTACTCCTTTAAATTATATATATGTTAAAAAACTTGAGTCAATCCAACTACATTCATGAATACTATCCAGATAAGCACCGGTACTATAAAACGGATAAGCACCGCCCACAATGAAAGTATGGTTATACCTGAAAAATCATCTTTTCTGATACCGGAAATCAATGTCCAAATATTTACATTGATAATATCCCCGGCACCTTTTTTCAACTCTTCAGATGCATACTTTGTCCCCCAGACCCAGCCGACAAACAAAGCGGTGAACAAACCTGACAACGGCAGAAACCAGTTGGAACAAATCGTATCAAGCATATCAAAGAAACTGCCTGAAACATATTTCTGTCCGAAAACTGCATCCAATCCTTTTTTCAACCATGCCAATTTATCCCAATTTGCTACGCTCAAAGCAGAGCCGATGCCCAATATCGTAATGACAATTGCTGAACCGATGAGAGCTTTGAACCGGGAAATTTTGAACTGATCATTCAAAAATGCAACTGTTATTTCAAGCAGACTCATACCACTGGTAATAGCGGCAATCGAAAGCATCATAAAGAAAAATCCGCACCATATCGCACCGCCGGGAATCTTACTGAATGCAGCAGGAAGAATTTCAAAAATCAAACTCGGCCCCTGAGCTTCGTTGAATCCCATGGCAAAAACCGCAGGAAAAATTGCCAATCCTGCCATAATAGAGGCTGCTGTATCAAAAATTGCAATCTGAAATGAAGCCTTAAAAAGATTCTGTTTTGAGCTTAAATAACTGCCATAGGTAATAATAATACCCATTGCCAGACTCAAAGTATAAAATGAGTGTCCCAATGCATCAAGCACCCCTTCCCTGCTCAATTTACTGAAATCAGGATAGAGAAAGAATCTGACACCTTTGCCCGCTCCTTCAAGCATCAGATTACGGACAATCAATACAATAAGCAGAATAAAAAGCGCAGGCATCAAAATTTTTGACCAGCGTTCAATACCGTTTTTAACACCGCCGACCAGAATCAATACGCACAAAAACATGAAAATCAACATACAGCCGACAGACGCATACGGATTGGAAATAAATGCTCCGAAAACTTCCGCAGCAGCCTCTTTTGTTTCATAACGCAGCTGTCCGGTAAATGCTTTATAAACATAGGCTAACGCCCAGCCTCCGACAACACTGTAATATGAAAGAATAACTGCACTGCTCAAAACCTGCAAAAATCCGACTAATCTAAAACCCTTCCACCAC
>JAFVPG010000129.1 GCA_017505415.1 Lentisphaeria bacterium
AAACCTTGAACCGTTGCGGCATCAAAACCGGAAAATTATAAAAACGGGAGCTTTATCATGGCACTTGAAGATATTACATTGATCGTTCTGCTTGTGATTTTTGAAGCCATTTTGTGGATAATTCCTAAAACCAGAAAGAAAAACGGCAACATCATCATCGCTTTCAAAACTTTTCCGCTGGGGATGATCGCATTTCTTTTAAGCCGCCACCTGATACAGAAAACAGTTCGCCTTATCAGTGATTTAAGAATGGAGAATATTTCAATTTCCCCCAATTGGCAATTTTCAATCGCTCTCTTTCTTACGATCGCAGTTATCATTGTCAGCGGAATTTTATCAAACGTTACTGGGGCGATGATAAAAAGTATGATCCTTTGCCGTCACTCGGATGTTTTGCGCTTCTGTTTATTCCGACGGCGGCGTTCAGCATGTTTCTTGCCATAATGACACTCGGATTCTCAATCTCGAAGGATTTCACGCCCGGTGAATGGGGAACTGAGTGGCTCAATCTCGGCACAAAAGAAAAAATCGCCTTTGAGAATCAGTCCATATCGCCGTTTTTGGCAGAATACAATTACCGTCTGCGCTTTGTCAGAAATGGTAAAAGTTACCGGCAATGGCTCTTTGTCAATACCGGCGGGCGTACTCACTTCAATATCTACCGTCTTGCCGACGGGCGTTTCCTTTTCCGGGAAAAAATGTGGGATTATCTGGTTGATGACGGAAAAATGCAAGTTTACCGCCTTGCCAACTTTGAAGGAAAACTTTATGCCGCCCTCATTCCAAATGAATATGTCAATTCCTGGGGCGGTCCGGAAAAAGCGGGCGATAAAACCGTTATGTCATTCAATCATCACGAAGTACCTGCCATCGATGTTACCGGAATTTTCGATAATATGAAATATTGCGGCTGTATCAAAGACCGCTTTTATTCACCGCAGGAACGCCCGGAAAGTGTCATTGATCACTATCAGGCGCGGTGATCTCCCTTTTTTAAAAACAGCGGGATATTCTGCCGCTTTGTTGTCGCGGCAGCTTACAGCGTATCGGTTGTCCAAGGAGTCGGACAAGTCAGACTTGTCCGGCAAATCATTTTGGTTCAGCATAGATGCCTTTATCTGTTATTATGATTTTTATATTATCCGGCAATCTGCCATCATAATACCTTTTGATATACTTCATTTCAACGTGATCGGGATGCCATTTAACAACTTCCGGCTGAAACTCCTGCATGGCGATGGCAGTTTGTGCCAAAACTTTCCCATCGGATGACTTCAGGAACAAGGTTCCGTTTTGATCGCCGCCACCTGCTATGGAGAGTGAGCAGCTTAATCCCTCCACCAGCGGATATTGAGCAACGAGTTTATATTTCCCGTCCGGACTTGTTTCTTCGGCATAGGTTACCGGGATATTGGCAATTGTGGGTATCAGGGCAATAAAAACTACAATGATCCCGGCAATAATAAGTTGACGGCAGTTCTTTTTATCCGACAATATCTTCATCTTACATCCTTTTTTTGCGGAGCAGACATTCCGGAGCGGCTTTCCAGACGCCGTTTTCTTTGCGGAACTCAATGTCTCCCACATCGGAACTTTTCAGGATAAAACGATCATTTCCCTGCCACTCCCATTTTGTGTTATGATAAATAGAGGCTTTTGTATAGAAAATTTGTCCATCAGCTTTTAATACAAAACATTTATCATTTTCCGGCGGCGGGAGAAATGATATACTGTTGCTGCCGTCGGGGGAATATTCTGTTTTTATTCCGCGCGGAGCCGAACCCATCACCATAAAAAGCACAACCGGAAGTGCTGCCAGTTCAAAAATCGTTACTGCCAGAAGCAATCCCCTGCCGAGACGTTTCCGGTTTTCTGAAATTCCGAGAAGCGATATCAATAACGATATACGCACCAGATTTCCGATAAACAATATCGGAGCGATTCCAACGAATAAATTTTCCAGAGGTAAACCGCCTTCATAAAAAGTACCGCTTTCAATCAGTATCAATGAAATTCCCATATAAAGAAAATCAAAAATGGAGGCTATCCCGCAAAGTAAACTCAAAATAAATGTCGCCTTTTTACTGATGCAGATTTTTCTCCAACGTAAAATGACAAGCGGCAGAAACCACAGAATCAGAACACTTCCGAAAAAAATGATTTCTGCGCAAACCGGAGAAAAACACTCTCCGGATTCCGGATTCAGCATATATACGAACAGAAATGTCAATATTCCGGCATAAATCATAAAGGCTGCAAATGTTGTTCCGAGCAACCACAGAATTACACTGTTTTTTCTAATTGTTTTTACCAGAAAATCCTTTAATTTTTCCGCTTGTAAATCCATTTGATGATCTCCGAAACAAAACAAACAGCGACAGTTACTGTCAGTGCAATAACATACATCATCCCGCCCATTTCGTCAAGTTTGCTTTGGTAAAAACCTGTCAATAAAGATATGAAATATAATCCAAACATCAGCAAATTAAAAAAGCGTTTCTGAAATTTGCAGTCAGCGATACAATGAATGATTCCGATCATCGCCCACATCATCAGAAATTCAGCCGGTCGTCCGTCTGCGCTCCGGCTGCAAAACCACGCACTCCCGCCCGCTGCCAGCGTGAGAAAACACATTGATAAAAGTTGTATTTTACATTTCATAGCAGACCATTTCTTTATATTACAGTTCCAGACTGTCCGGATTCAGCAGGAAATCGTAAATACTCATTGTCAATATGCCATGTTCATCATACAGCGGAGCCGGAGCGTGAGAAGTGATAACGATCTTTTTGAAAGAATCATCAATCTTCAAAAGTGACCGGATCTCCTGTTCCCGTTTTTCCGCATCCGGAATTATATAGGCAGATTGGATGTAG
>JAFVPG010000130.1 GCA_017505415.1 Lentisphaeria bacterium
AAAGCTGCGAAATTGGCTGAAAATTCACTTAACATTAACGATTTCAAGAAGATAAAGAATCCGACCAAGACGGATAAACAGCGTCTTATGAATTTTCTTACGTCTTATGCCGTATACTGGTCTGCAAATTCTCTGATAAAAAAACATGAACTTCTACGTTATTATCTGGAGTGCGCTTTTGAGCGTAAGGAACTGACTGATAAGTTCAGTGCGTCACTCACCGCCAAAATTTTGTCGGAATATGCGAATTTGAAAAAATAATTTGATGTGCTATATTATAAGAACAAAGGTACTTATCAGAAATGGTATTTTACTGTGCAATAATACAGATTATTAAATAATATTACGGAGTTTAATATGGCGTTATTCGGCAGTCAGAGATATTCTAAATTGAGTTTGCCCGCCAATGGGGAGCGAAAAATGGTGATCCCGGATGGTTCATGGATCAAGTGCCGCAACTGCGGTCAGACTTTGTATGCAGACAGATTGGAAGATAATCATCAGGTGTGCTGGTATTGCGGACATCATCTTGCAATGACGGCAGAACAGCGTATCAAACTTGTCACGGACAAAGATTCATTTGTTGAAATGGACAGAAATCTTGTTTCTGTTGATGCTCTCGGTTTTTCTGATTCAAAAACATACGTTGACCGATTGAATGAAAACAGTAAAAAAAGCGGACTCAATGATGCGATAGTTTGTGGAACTGCAACTCTTGACGGACGGGCATTTGCTCTCGGAATTATGGATTTCCGTTTTATGGGAGCGAGTATGGGTTCGGTAGTTGGAGAGAAAATCGCCCGTCTTGTTGAACTTGCAATTGAGAAGAAACTGCCGGTGTTGTTGGTTACTGCTTCAGGCGGTGCACGCATGCAGGAAGGTATTTTGAGTTTGATGCAGATGCCGAAAACCTGTGCGGCATTGGAGCGTCTTGATGAAGCGAAGCTCGGTTATTTTGTCCTTATGACCAATCCGACTTACGGTGGCGTTACTGCAAGTTTTGCCAGTTTGGGTGATATTATTATGGCTGAACCGGGAGCAATGATCGGCTTTGCCGGCCCCCGTGTTATTCAGGAAACTACCAATTCAAAATTGCCCGAAGGATTCCAGACGGCAGAATTCCTTGTGGAGAAAGGTTTGATCGACAGAGTAGTTGAACGGAAAAATTTTCGCAAAGAATTCAGTTTGCTGCTTGAAATTTTCAAGAAATAGGCTATATTATAGCAAAGTTACGAAAAATGTCGGGCTTTTGCATTGAACGGCCGGTTAATCTGGTCAGGTGGGGAACCAAGCAGCCACGTACTACGCGGTTCAAGTGCGAAAGTCCACTTTGACAAAATTCGTAATGCTCCTTGATAAGAAATGAAAAAAAGTTGAAAATTTTTGAGTTTCGCGCTTGCAAAATAAAAAAAGTAAGCTATATTAAGGAATCGTCATGAAAATGATGTTCATTGGCGGGTTGATAGCTCAGTCGGTAGAGCATCGCCCTTTTAAGGCGGTGGTCCCGGGTTCGAGTCCCGGTCAACTCACCATTTTTTTTGTCTATAAGTAAAAATTTAAATAGCCGGAAACGGCAGGAGTGGAAAAATGAGTCAGGTTTGTTATCTTTGCGGCAAAGGCAAAGTCAGCGGTGGTCACATCGTTCGTAAAGGTCTTGCCAAAAAAACCGGTGGTATCGGTATGCACGTTGTAAAAAATACCAAACGTACTTTTGAAGCAAACATTCAGAATGTTAAAATCAATGAAAACGGTACTGTCAAAACTGTCAAAATGTGTGTCAGCTGTATCCGTACCGGTAATTTCTGCAAAGCATAATGTACGCTTTACAAAAAGTTATTTGAACTCCTTGTTTTCCGCAAGGAGTTTTTTTTTATACAGGGAGATGGTATGAATAAAATATTTTTGTTTTTGGTTTGTACGATTCTTTTTTTGACAGTCGGTTGTAATTCCATCGGCAATGGGATGCCGAAAATTTATAAAGTAGGAGTTTCATCTCCGGAAGTTATTGAAATTGAAGGAAATTGGCACGTTGAAATCATTTGTAATGCATCGTCTGATGATTGTGAAATCATAATAGATGAGAATTTGAAAGATAGTTTTTCCGCAGGCGGCGGCAGAAAATTTTATGCGTATCTGCCGCAATCTATGCAACCGATGGTGATTCCGGTTTTGCGTTTGAAACTGCAAAAAAGTTTCAGAGAACTTTCGCTTGAAGGTAACAATATCTGCAATATCAAAAATTACAAGTCGGATTTCCTTGAGGCAGAAACGGCAGATGGCGCTGTATGTGTTTTTAACAGTTGCGATATTGGCAAAGTTGAATTGGAAGTTGCTGACAGCGGAAAAATTTCATTCAAAGGTTCAATCAAAAATATTGAAGCAGAAATCAGTGACCGTGCTGTACTGGAAATCGAAAATGTCGAAAAATTGCGGCTTGAAAGCTCAGACAACAGTATTTGCCGTATAAAAAAATGCGGCAGTGCCGCAGTAAAAGCTGAAGATAATTCAAAAGTAATTTTTAAGGAAGTGAAAACTCTTGATTATAAAGAGTTTGACGATGCAAGAGTGGAACGTCCGTTAATCGTTTCTGAAGAATTGAAAAAGTAGGTTTTTTTATGAATATGCTTTTGTGCCGTCCCGAACAGCTTGTGCGGACGGAATCCGGTTTGATGCAGTGTCTGGTCAGTGATGCCAGACGTATTGAACACATCAGAAATATTTTGAAATTGCAAGAGGGGGACGATTGCAAGGTCGGGTTGTTGAATCAGGGATGTTTTAAGGGCAGAATAAATTCTGTTTCAAATTCGCAAGTCGTTGTAGAATTTGAAGTTGCAAATATGGAAAAAGCTCCTGCAAAAATGCCGTTGACTCTTTTTATTGCCATGCAGAGACCCAATACACTGAAAAAAGTTATTCATTGCGCCGTAACTATGGGAGTGGAGAAAATCTGTTTTTTCGGAAGTTACAAAGTTGAAAAAAGTTATTGGCAATCATCTGTTTTGCAGGAAAAAAATTTGCAGTTTGAACTTGATCTTGCAATGGAACAGTGCAAAGATCCGATTGAACCGGAGATCACTTTCTGCCGATATTTTAAAAGTTTCAGTGAAGAGATACTGCCGTCTTTTATGGCGGAAAATCCGCTTTTTATTGCTCATCCGGCAGGGAATGCGAATAATGTCAGCAGGATAATGCAGGAGCAAGCGGCAGAACGCTGCGGCTTGATTGTCGGTCCTGAGGGCGGCTTCACGGAATATGAAGTCGGACGATTGCAGGATTTGGGAATACATCTGCTTTCGCTGGGGGATCGGGTTTTGCGGACAGAGTTTGCGCTTGCGGCATTACTGGAAATTTTCAATCTGCATTTTTCGGCGGTGAATCGTGCGGATTGATTATTGAGGCAATTTCAAAAGTCCTCAAAAAATCTTGAAATTCATCGTCGCGATCTTAAAACGGAGTGTTTTCGGAGGTTATTTATTCAATAGCCACGCTCAAACTACCGCTTTAATCTCATCAACGCTGATTTTTCAATCTTTTTTTGAA
>JAFVPG010000131.1 GCA_017505415.1 Lentisphaeria bacterium
TGAACTTAAAAAAATGAGGTGAAATAACACATAAATAACAATTTGAAATACAATTAAATATTCGCAGTCTTTCAAGACGGTTACTTCGGAAAACGCCAAAATTCACGAGTAAAACCGATTGCTTTGAAGGGTGCGTCTGTCTGTACAGACGTACTCTGTTTGCATGGGTTTTACGGGTATTGACGTACCTCCGAAGTCATGAAATGGAGTACGTCTTTTTTTGTGTATCTCGAACAGGAATTCTGGTAGTAAACAAAATAGCTCCGGAAGATCCTGTGATAAATAATAGAATAATTTAAAAATGGAAAGGAGGTAAAAATGGCACAGGCAAGCGTAAAGTATCAGTGTAAACACATGAATCAGACAGCTTGGTCGGCGGGGAATACGGTCGTTAATCTGTCTGATGTTTCCCGCAGTGCGGTGAAAGCGTTTCTGCTTTCCAGAAATCCCAACTGGTCCGATGTCCGGATCATTGAAATCATAAAAAAGTAAATTAAAACAAGGAGAAAAAAATGAAAGAATCTGAAAAAGAACGGGTAAATCAGGCATTTGAGCATGGTTCAAATGATTTTTCCGAAAAAGATCTCGACAAAGTGATGGCAGATGCTGAAATCGCCGAAAGTAAAGGTGGTAAACTTGGTGAACAATTTGAAAATTTCAAGTTATTGTGGGCTTTGCTTAAAGATTACTATAATAAGGTATATCCCAATGCTCCATGGAAGCTTGTTGCTGCAATCGGTTTTGCAGTAGCCTATCTGGTATCTCCGATCGATGTTATTCCGGATATTATTCCTTTTGCCGGATTTATTGATGATGCATCGGTTTTCGCGTTGGTAGTAAAGGGTTTTGAGTCTGACATTACTGATTACAAAAACTGGCTGAAAAAAAACAAATGATTTAATTCACAGGATTTTAATTTTTATGGTTCAAAAAACACCGGTACCTGAGTTTCAGTGGAAGCAGAATATCTGCTGTACTTGTGAATACTGGGGCGGCGAACGGGATTTGGATTTTCAAAATGCCAAATTGATGTACATCCGAGCCCAGTATTGCCCGCAGCCCAAGTGTGCCGGAGCAAGAATGAATACTGCTCAAGGACCAACAAATCGGGCGTGTTCAGCGTATAAACGTTGGCACAAATTGCCGTAATTTTACTGTTTCAGCGACAAATTTTCAAACCTCCTGCGAAGAATAGGGTAGACAACCTTAAATTCGCAGGAGGTTTTTCTTTGCCTCCTGCACAAACAACGAGGAGAAAGAAAATGAATGGAAGTGAAATCGTAAACGCTGTTCTTAACACTGCTGAAAAAGTAAGCCGTATTGATCTTGAACACGCTGGCAAAAAGTCTGTTGAAACAGTCAAAAATCTTGATGCGGTAACGCTTGTCAATGCAATCAATGTCAACTCGGCTGAACGCATTGAACGCCGCACGATGGCAACGCTCGATGTGGCGTATCTCCTTGCCAACATTGATGGCTGGTTCACTGAAAAACAGGAGGCGTGTTTTGAAAAGATTGCAGCGTCTCTCGGCAAAAAGCCTTCCGATATTTCAGCTCATGCCGTAGGACTCAATGCCAAACTTGCCCACATCCGAAAACGGGTGACAGAAGATGAACTGCTTGGAGCTTTCATCACCGAATGCCGTTCCTATTGCGAAGCCTTTGACGGTATGCTCATTCCCAGCCGCCGGGCATTTGCCCTTTGGCTGACTCTCGGTCTTGCCGATGGCGAAATGAGTTCAATCTATCGCAAGGCATTGGAACTTTTACGTAAAGAATTCAAACATTCAGCTCTCCTTTTCGGAGCGATGGGAGCATTGCCGGTTTATGGCGTTGCTTCTGCCGTCGGCGGTGTGGGGCTGGGACTTGTAACTGCTATTGCAGGAGGTTTGAAGAGTCTGAAACATAAACAGACGCTGGATAAGAAGTTCCCTTTGGTTTCAGAAGAATTCATGGTTCAGGCTGAAAAGCTCATAGCAGAAGCCGCAATTCTTGAAGCTCAACTTGCTGAAACGCCTGACTCTGAAAAACAGAACAAGTATGAAAATCTGATTCAGCAGTTGGAAGAACTTATCAATCCTCCTTCTGATGATGACGAAAATGAAGAAGAATAATTTTTAACAGCAGAGGCAGAAATGAAAAGTTGCATTGGATGTTTACTGATATTGGCTCTTTTGCCGGTTGCAGCTGTGGTTATTTACTTTCTGTTCAACATCTTTCTTTATTTTCTGCCTCTGCTGGTCGTGGCGGCAATCGTGCTGGCTTTGCCATATTTTATTTATCAATTTTTCAAAGGATTAAAGGAGTAAAAAATGTGTACAATACTACTGCAATCAGAAACGCTCCCTGCTGAAATGCGCAGCCGCGAAAAATCACAAGCCGAAGTCGATAAACTCATGGAGTACGACAGGAAACTCTCTGAACCGTTCACCAGAGAGGAACTGCAAAAGATTTTCGGTAAAGACCGTATGGAAACATCTTCAATCTCAAAGTGTCTTTCACCATTATTGAGTGCAGAATTGTATGCTGATTATCTGCTCCTTACCGATGTTGAAAAAGAAATCGTGGCAGACCTCGGCTTGACACCGCCCAAGACAGATAAATTACCCATAAATTTTCAAGAGCATCTTTCCTATGAGGACAGACGACGGCAACTGAAAGCAGATCTGCTGAATTCTGATTACAGCCCATGGAATCGCATCTCATCGGGACACATTTACGTCTGGCTGGATACAGGCTGTTATTGTAAATCAAAGAAAAAAGGCTTTTATTACGTCAGATATTATAATTCAATTTTGCAGTGTTATGGCAACACCTATTCCACAGTCTACGCCCATCCTGCGCTTGTAGTGCAAAAGAACAAACTTCGCCCCGACCAAATCGAATTCATGGAACGCTTACGCCAACAGACGATAGCTGATGCAAAGAGAGAGGAATGATTGCTGATTTGACCTATTACAACCCATGTTTCGGGAATTGAAAGCGTATATGGTAAAAAACGGCAACGATTGAAATAATACAGAGGAGTATTCTTTGTTACTTGATCACCGCTTACAGCGGTCGAACCAGATGGTCCTCATCCTGTGATGTTTGCACATAAATAAAAGGCGGGTGGAACGCCCGGCTTCGCCGTTATCTTCCACTCCATTTTTTGGCAAAAAAAAGCACCTCAAAATTGAGGTGAAATGATAATGCTTAACAGGATGGATTGCCCTCCGTTACTCGACCTGCGGTCTGCGTTACTCACGCACCCCGGCAGTAAACTGCCGTGGTCGAACCAGATGTTTCGACTCCGTGATGTTACACATCACAACGGCTGCGCCGTTATCTTTCAAATACATTAATAATGCATGGCAAGATGGATTGCCTTGCGCTTCTCGGCTTACAGCCTGCGATGCTCACGCACCGCTTGCAGCGGTCGAACCAGATGGTCCTCATCCTGTGATGTTGCACATCACAACGGCTCTGCCGTTATCTTCCACTCCATTTTTTGACAATAAAAAAGCACCTCAAAATTGAGGCGAATTAGTGATGCTTAACAGGATGGATTGCCCTCCGTTACTCGACCTGCGGTCTGCGTTACTCACGCACCCCGGCAGTAAACTGCCGTGGTCGAACCAGCCCGGTTCGATATACCGCACAGCGGTATAATTTTCTGCTGACGCAGAAAAATCCATCTTTCCACTCCATTTTTTGACAAAAAAAAAGAGTGCTTTTCAGCACTCTGTATTGTCAAAAATGGTGGTGGAAGATGGATTCGAACCATCGAAGTCGGTGACAGCAGATTTACAGTCTGCCCCCTTTGGCCGCTCGGGAATTCCACCACAGCGTAATTGGAGCGGGTAGGGGAGTCGAACCCCCATGACCAGCTTGGAATGCTGGTGCACAGCCGTTATGCCATACCCGCAGAACATCTCAAGACGAAATTGGTACCGACGGTGGGACTTGAACCCACACTCTTTAGGGGAACTAGGACCTGAACCTAGCGCGTCTGCCAATTCCGCCACGTCGGCATTTTTGAATGCCTCGTAAGTTCTACTTGCTATATAAAATATTACACTTTTTCAATTTTTCAAGTTTTTTTTCGATTTTTTTTCAATTTTCTTTGGTTTTATTTGAATTTTGTGATATTATATATTATGATTAAAAAAAGAAAGTGTTAAAATGGGTGCTATTTATTGGAAAAATAACTGCCGGGACAAAGAATCGTTAATTTCTGAACTGCAGGCTAAACACAAACTGCCGAAAGCAATTTGTGCAGTCCTTGCAGCAAGAGGTATTTCCTCCGAGGAAGTTCAAGCTTTTCTGAATCCAAAACTGGCAAATCTGTCCGATCCCTACCGTTTCCCCGGTATCGAAGATGCCGCAAAACGTTTATGGGATGCCGTTATAAACAAAGAACCGATCCTTATTCATGGCGATTATGATACTGACGGGATAACTGCAAGTGCTTTGCTGTCACTGGTTTTACGTACCAATGGAGCAAATGTTTTTTCGTTTATCCCCCATCGTTTCGATGACGGGTATGGTTTCACTCCGGAATCTCTCGAAAAAGCTCTCGCCTTCCTCCCGGGATGCAAAGTTCTCGTAACTGTTGACTGCGGTATCACTTCCTGTGATGCCGTTAAAGTCGCTCACGAAAGAAATATTGATGTCATTATCACTGACCATCATGAAGCATCCGATGAACTTCCGGAAGCCATTGCGCTTATCAATCCCAAAATTTATCCCGAGCTGGAAGATTTGCAGCTCCTCTCCGGGGCAGGCAGTTCTTTCAAACTCTCTCATGCTTTTGTTAAATACGGCCGTGAACACAATCTCGGCGGTTTCAGTACCAGACTTGAGGAGATCATGGATTATGTTGCGCTCGGTACTGTCGCTGACATCGTGCCGATTCTCGGCGAAAACCGTATCATGGTCAAATACGGGATAGATATTCTGCGAAAACAGATCCGGCCCGGCATCCGCGCTTTGATTGAAAGTTCAAATCTCAAACATGAACTCGCTCCTTCCGATATTACATTCAAACTCGCCCCCAGAATCAATGCCGCCGGACGTGTCGGTGATGCAAATATCGCTCTTCAACTTCTTGAGTCAGAAAATATTGTCGAAGCTTATAAATCTGCCGGGGACCTTGAGAAATTCAACCGCATCCGTCAGGACAAGGAACAGGAGATTTATCAGGAGGCAAAAAGTCAGATCGAACGCGGCCTCGCCTGGATCAGTGATTATGCGATCCTCGTCGCCGGCCGTGACTGGCATCAGGGGGTCATCGGTATTGTCGCCTCCCGTCTCGCCCGTGATTACAACCGTCCGGCTATCGTTTTGACCATTCAAGGCGATAATGCATACGGTTCCGGCAGAAGTGTCGGCTCTCTCAATCTCGTTGAAGTTCTCGGCAAAACTTCTCATTTGCTGGAACGTTACGGCGGTCATCCGATGGCTGTAGGTATCGGGTTGAGAACTGATATGATCTCAAGTTTCTTTGAAATTCTCAATAAAGAAGTTCAGAAAGCCATTGTTTCTGAAGATCTCGTTCAGCATCTTGCTTATGACGGAGAAATGGGACTCGGAGAACTCAACCGTGAACTTTTTGAATATTTTGACAAACTCGGACCTTTCGGGCACAGCAATCCTAAACCGGTCTTCCGTTTCAACGGTTTGGAAATCGTTCGCAGTCAGGCAATCGGCAACGGTCATGTCAGAGGAACTTTCAGAAGCTACGGACAGCAAGTTGATTTTATTGCATTCAACCGGTCAATAGATGAATTTCCGTATCAGCAGGTTGTTGATGTTTTGGCAACACCTCAGCTTAATACAAGATTCAACGATTCCATACAATTAAATATTTGTGCCGTGATGGCAAGCGAATATTTTTAATTGGTAAATTATAAGGTGCCGACGTTAATGCAGGGGAAATTTTTTCTCTGACGGATTTTATAATTTTGATATACAAAGTAAGCGGATATTTTTGCAAATTCTGCAAAGCTCTCTCTTTGGGTTTCAATTGAAAAAATGGATATTTTAATGTAGAAATTTCTCCCATCTTTCAATATCCGTTTTTTCCGGTATGCGGGCATCTTCTTCGGGGGGCAGCCCTAAACGGGTCAGCTTGCTTCGCCCGAATGGATGAAATGGTTCGATATGTATATCCGGGCGCCGTTTGAGGGAATCCGCCAGATTACGGATCGCCAGCAGATCGGAATCAGAATCATTCCAGCCGGGAATCAAAGGACAGCGTAATTCAATGTATGCCCCCGTTTTATCCAGGAGTTCAAGATTGGCAAGGATCAATTCATTGCTGTATCCGGTAAATCGGCGGTGTTTTTCATTATTCACAGCTTTTATATCAAAAAGCCAGAAATCAGTCAGAGGGAGCATTCTTTTTATAATCTCCGGATTGCTCATACCACAAGTTTCCAGAGCGGTTGTCCAGCCCCGCTCTTTTGCTCCACGCAGAAGTGTTTCCGCAAAATCCGGTTGAAAAAGCGGTTCGCCGCCTGATAATGTAAGTCCTCCTTTATCTCCATAATACATTCGATCCCGATCCGCTTCTGCAAGAATATCAGCGGCAGTTTCGCTTCTCCCTGCAAGTTCCAAAGCTCCCGAAAAACATACTTCAGCACATTTGCCGCAGCCTGTACACAAATCTCGCTGCAGATGGTGTTCTCTATCAATAATATTGTGAGTATGATGAGAGCAAATGTTGAAACATTCCCGGCAGCCGATGCATTTTTCAGGAGAAAAAAGAAGTTCCGGGGCAGGATTGCGGGATTCCGGATTGTGACACCAGACACAGTGCAGAGGACAGCCTTTCAGAAAAATTACAGTTCTTATGCCTGGACCATCATTGAGAGAAAAACGGGCAATATCGAAAATTTTTCCTGTACTGCTCATATTATTTCCTGTGTGGAGCGGTTGATGATCATGTCCTGCCACTCTTTGCTGAGAGAAGCAAAGCGGGTTGACCAGCCGGATATGCGAACTACAAGATTAGGGAAGCGGTCAGGATCATTTTGGGCTGCCCGCAGCATATCAGGGTCAACTATGTCGATTTGAAGATAGAGTCCACCTTTTTTCATAAAAACCTGCAGCAACCGGGATAGAGAATCCACGGCATATTGAGAACGACTGATTCCTGCGGAAAGACGCAGATCCAGCGGACAACCGTTGGGAGTGTCTGCGAAATCCATCCGGCAGTAAGAATTGAGAATGGCAGTGACAGAACTTTTGTCCGTTCCCGGCGTCGGAGAAAGATTCGGTGCCAGATATTCATGTGCATGTTTTCCGAAAGCTGTGGCAAAACGATTATCGGCAAATGCAATTTCACGCCCGAAAGTGCTGACGCCAACAGGAATCATAATATAACCGATTCCGGGTTTTTCGCCTGTAATCATTGAACAATCATGAAGAACTTGTGCAAGTATTTCATCTGCTTCATGATTGTCATTACCATAATATTTCAGAGAATTGGCAAAACACAAACGTAATGCCTCTGCATCGTACCAGTCGTTTTTCAAAATCCAAACCAGTTCTGTCAGTGAAATAAGTTTTTTTTCAAAGACATTTTTTTTGATCGCATACAAACTGTTGGCAACATCCGGAAGTCCTGCCATGTGGATCGCCCTGAAAACCCATCTTGTACCATCCAATGTATAAGAACATCCGGAGTTCCGGCATGAAGGCATAAGCAGAGACAATACCACATCAGCGTGGGCGACCGGAGATTCAGGATAATCGCCGGGTGCTTTTTTCCCGGGCAGGCACAGCGTTTCGATTTTCATTTGAACTTCCCTGATCATAAGCCGTACACGTTTCAAAAAATTTTGATAGAGTTCATCAAAAGATTCTGCTGTATTTTCCGCAAACAGAGCCTCCTGAAAAGGAATGAGAAAATCTTTCGGTATATAATTAAAGCGTGTCTGGCCCGGCAGAATGATCTCCCAGCAGCCGTCGTTAGTAAAAGTGCGGGCATCTTCCTCCGGAATTCCCATGCGCTGAAGATTGCGGATAATTACATTTTCGTTATAAACTGAAACTATGCCGCCGCCCAGAAGCTGGACTTCAGCAATCCTGCGAAACAATTTTTCAGATGTTTCATTATTGAGGCGAACTGTTACGGGATAATCGCTTATGTGCAATTCTTCAACGACATCCAGTACCAGAAAAGTCACTTCGTTTTCAATTTGTTTACCAGACTTGTCAATGCCGCCCAATATGATATTCTGATAATTCTGGGCATCGCCGGAACCGGGACGGAAACTTGAGTCTTTGCGCAGTCCGAAGCACCATTCTGTTCCTTTGAGCCAGAAATGAGCGATCAACTCCCGCGCTTCATCAAGAGTGATGATCCCATTTTCAAGATCATGTGAAAGATAATTTCCAAGTATCTCGTCAAAGCGCCCCAGACCTGTCCAATTACCGCACAACCGTTGGAATTCAAAAAAACTCCAGAAAGATTGAAGTGCTTCGGCAAAAGTTTCGGGAGGATTTTCCGGGACACGGCGCAGGCGGGAGGCGACAAGTTGCAGATTTTCATGATATTCTGCATATTTCCGGTCAGCAAGCATTTCGTCATAAATTTCAAGATACCTGTTTATCCAGATACGCATGGCAGTTATCACATCCAGCAACCCATGAAAAAAATCCTGATGATGGGTGTCTTGATCATCATTCATTCGTTCTATGATCTCTTTTTCCATTCCTTTCAGACCTTTGCGGATAGCATCGCCGAAATCAACTGTAATATGGCTTATAGATGCTCCCGGTGTATTCCATCCACTGCCGGGGAAGCCGGGAATCCGATGACTGAGAGCCTGTTCGTTAGAGGCATTTCCTGCCAAACGCTCTTCAGGCAAAATATAGATATGTGATCGTTCTGCTGTCAGAATCGCAAGTTTACCGTGTCTGATTTCCGGCGGAGTATCATCCGGAAGGTTCAGTTCTTCAATCTTAAAACCTGCATCTTTGAGACGGTATTGATATTTTCCTGTCAGATAACGTTTTGCCAGAGCGTGTGTTTGTTCGCTCAGACGTTTTGCAGTTCCATTTGCAGCCAGCGGATTTAAAATTATGTCAGTCATGGTCATGTCTCCCTTTTTCAGACCATTTTCATGTAATTGTCTTAATATATATTGGTGTGAAGTTTTATGCAATGGATAATTGTACAAAAAAATATCTGTTTGTCCATTTGACCTTTTTATTGTTTATGGTATATTAATTTGAAAAGGAGGAATTATGCAAAGTGCAGCATCAAATATTGTTTTTAATTCACTGCCTCATTTGCGATTTGCTCAGGCTGCGGCTTTTACTACCGTTTCCGACGGTTATTGTCATTGCAAGACTGTACCGTTTTACATTTTTGCGCAAGCCTTTGAAGGGCATTACGAGATTGATGCGGGAGGGGAATTTGCTGTTTGTGAAGAGGGGGGGGCATTTTTTGTCCCGCCGAACATTCCTCTGAAAATCCGGCATTATGTCAATCCTGCAAGTGGAATTATGAGGATACGTTTTGTGCATTTCATTCCTGAAGATAATCGCGGCACAGATCCATTTGTACGTTTTAAGCCCCGCCTTGCAATTACTCATGCAGAATGTGTCGAACCCGGGGAGATAATACAGCGGTTGATTGCTGAATCTGAGCGGGATATATTTCAAACGGCATCGGACTTTATGCATCTTCTTTCTTTGCTGCGTACTTTTATGAAACCGGTGGAAAAGGCGCCTGCTCCTGAGTGTCTGGAGGAGTTGCTGCAATGGGTTCGTGATCATGCTTCACAGCCGATCAGTACTGCTGATTTGGAGAGAGTTTTTCCTTTTTCACGATCAAAAATGTTTTCACTCTTCCGTGCTGTGACAGGTATGAGTCCCGGCGACTGGATCATGCGGGAGCGGATTCGTTATGCACTCCGTCTCATGCTCTGTGAGCCTGATATTTCGATAAAAGAAACCGCAGACCGGTGCGGCTGGAAAACGCCATTTCATTTTTCCCGTATATTTCGCAGGATTATGGGCGAAGCTCCCGGACGGTATCTGAAACAGGCTCAATCAAATTCAGAAATTTCAAGCTATACAGAAAAGTGTCAAATATTTCAAAAAAAATGCTGAAATCAATTTGAAAAACAAATACAGATACTCAAGGCATAAGTTTAATTAACTTTTTTGAAAAAACTTTGAGAAAAAGTTGTTTTAAGGGTTGAAAAATTCTTCAGCTTATATATAGTATTACTGAAGAGGTAATTTCAAAAGTCCTCAAAAAATCTTGAAATTCATCGTTGCGATCTTAAAACGGAGTGTTTTCGGAGGTTATTTATTCAATAGCCACGCTCAAACTACCGCTTTAATTTCATCAGCGCTGATTTTTCAATCTTTTTTTGAATTACTTTTGAAATCACCTCTGAAAAAATATTTTTATGAAGGATCGTTATGAAATTTTTTGCATTTGCTTTTGTACGGTGATGTCAGGCGAATATTTTTAACCGGTAGATAAAAAATGTCTCTTATCCTGCGCTGTCCAAATTGTAAAAAACATTATGAAGGAACTGATGATGCAGTCAGGAGTATTGAACTGCAATGTCCTCTGTGCGGCACTTCAGCAGCAGCAAGTGATTTTTCTGCAATGATGTTCTGTCCGAACTGCCGCAGCAAATTGGCAGTCTCTCTGGATATGCTGACAGAAAAAACTCTTTCATGTCCCCGTTGTGACAAAGATTTTTCTCCGACTGTACACCTGTCACTTGATGATGAAAATGATACAGATTTTGATCTCTTTGATGAGCAGGAAAACAGGAAAAATGATCTTTTCAATGAAGGAGATTTTTTTGATAAATACAAAATTGTCCGGCTGCTCGGCAGAGGCGGGATGGGTGAAGTTTATCTCGCAGAACACCTGTTTCTGCATCGTCCGGTCGCTCTGAAAATCATGCTTTCCGAAGTGGCAAAAAATTCAGTTTTTGCCAAACGTTTCATCCGTGAAGCTAAAATCGCCAATAAAATTGAATCGGAAAACCTCATCGGAGTTTATGATGTCGGCATTGAAAGCAAAACTGAAATGCTTTTTATCGCTATGGAGTATGTTGACGGCAAAAATCTGAGTGAACTCATGCGGGAAAACGGACTTTTCTCTGAACAGGATACTCTGATTATCATTCATCATGCACTCAATGCTCTCGAAAAAATGGAAGCTGAAAATGTTGTTCATCGTGACATCAAACCGTCAAACATCATGATTGCTTCTGACGGAAGTATCAAACTTGCCGACCTGGGAATTGCCAAATCAAACAATCATGCAGAAGGAGATTTGACTCTGACACAGGAAAGTATGGTTTTCGGTACTCCGAATTATGCCTCGCCTGAACAGTGCCGTTCATCACATAATGTTGATACACGCTCGGACATTTACAGTCTGGGGGCAACGATGTATCACATGGTTGCAGGGAATGCTCCTTTTACCGGTGAAACAAGCATGGAAATCATGCTTAAAGTTCTGGGAGACGAGACTCCGGATTTCAATGTTCTGAATGGTTTTTCCGCAGGTTTTATCACTCTGTTGACTGATATGCTTCAGAAAGATCCTGCTAAACGTCCGCAGAATATTGCCGAACTGCGCAGCCGTATTGAAAATCTTCTTGATGGGGAAGGTGTTTTCAAATATAAAATGCGTCTGCTGCTCAAAAAAGCTCTGCCAATAGCAAAATTTGTTGGCTTGGCAATCCTCAAAGCTCCTCTTGCTTTATTCAAAAAGAAACCGGAAAATAATTCTGCTGTCAAATTTTTATGCAATTATGCCCTCTTTTGTGTACTGCTTTATCTCGGCGGCATGCTTGCTTACCGCAACCGTGATTATCTCTGCGATTTATGGATAAAATATTTTGAAGAAAAAAAATTTTCACAGGTGGAACAGAAGTATGGTAAAGATTATATAGCAAAAATACGTTATAAACACGCAGTTAAAAAAAACTATACTGTTGGACAAAATAAAAAAAATACTGTTGCGAAGCCTGCCGTTTACAATATGCCATCTGCAAATTCTGTCAAATCTGATACTTCTGACTTTAAAAAAAACATCTCTGAAAATAAACCGGTACAAGCTGTTACTGCTGACTCTGATAAACAAAATACAAAACCGGAAAAATCTGAAAATAAACCGAAAGTCAATGCTATTGATTATAATGCTCTCGAAGAAAGTTCAAAACTGGCAGAAAAAGAAGAAAAATCTCCTGCTGAAAAGAAAACTTTCCTCCGCACAAATTATCCTGATACCATAGACGGACGTTTGGAACGATGCAATGATATTATCGCCGCTCTTCAGGATGAACTTACGAAAAATCCCGATAATAAATGGCTTGAAGAACGTCTGAATTTCATGCAGAAAACAGTCAAAGTCAATATTCAGAAACAGATAGATAACCGTCAAAAAGCAGAACTTGCCAAATTTCGCGGCAACTTTGATGAAGCTGCAAATAATGAAATAAAATCTCTGTACCGCAGATGTTCGGAAAAAATAAAATATTGGGGAAACACTTCCGATAAAGATGTGCTGAAAGATTTGGAAAAAATACTGAATTTAATGACAACACGCAATTTCGATCCAAACTTGCAAGTTGAAGATGTTCATCAGAAAAATTACAGCGGAACTCTGCTGCAAACAGCGTTGGTACGCCGTTTCATTCCTGATACAATCGCAGATCGAATGATCAATATTTTATTGGAAAAAAATATTTTGGATACTGATATAAAAGCAAACAGTAATTTCAGAGTCTATTATAATGAAAAAATCCTGCGGTACGGAATTAATAATTTAAACAACTGCTGGTATACTTTCATAGTAACAAAGAAAAAAATCGAAGATAAAAAGAAATTGATCAAAGTTATGACTGAACTCGGTGCAGACATCAACATAAAAGTTTATAATGCCAGTGTTCTGCACTGGGCAGTTTTATTCTGTGATTTTGCCACAGTGAAAAAACTGCTGCTTGCAGGTGCAGATATTTCTGCCGTCGATTCAGACGGGCAGACTCCGCTTTTCTGGGCGGAAAAATACTCTTCCGATGCAGTTGTAAAACTGCTTACCGCCGTAGGAAGTGATACCTCTTATTGTGATAATTCCGGCAAAAAAGCAGCTGACTATAAATATTACAGAGAATTTAATGATGCTCTCAGGAAAAATAATTTTGAAAAAACAGAAGCCATGCTCGACAAATATCCGGAATTGGCAAATGAAAGAATTTATGACGGTTCCACTCCCCTTTATTATGCTGTTGGAAAAAATAATGTGTCTCTGGTAAAAAAATTGATTGCCAAAAATGCTGATATAAATTATTATTCCCCATTCAAATACGGAAATATCATCACAATACTCAGCAGAAACCTCGGCTATTACAGCAGCAGTTATAATATCCGTAACAAAAATTTAATCATTTACAAATTATTGCTTGAAGCCGGCGGCAATCTGCCGGACATTCATTCCATGTTCTATCCCCTCCGTTATTTCAACAAAAAAATAGATGCTGTAACCCTGAATTATATGCTGGTTTCAGCCAAACATATCAAAGATAAAGTACAAATTGCCAGAATCCTTAAGCAGTATATATACAACGGATATTTTTTATATCACAAGTACAATACGGATAATTCAAACGCAAGATATGCAGTAGTCAATGCATTATTAAAAAATAAAGAAATTGATTTAAGTCATCCGGAATTCAAAAATATCTTTTTCAATGCTGCATCCAATATGAAAATACAGGAGCGTGAACTTACGTTATTGCTGACTTTCAAAGCCGATATAAATGCTGTGAACAATAATATGACAGTCCTGTATAAAATTTGTTCTGAATCAACACGTTACAGTTCAAATCCGCATGCCCGTTACGGAAATAACATACCGACACTGAATGATTATGTGCGCCGTATTCAATTCCTGCTTCGTAACGGTGCCAGACCGGATATTGGATTCAATGGCAGAACGATTGCGGATTTGAATATGCCGAAAGATGTTGAAAATATTTCACAGATACGGAAATTTATCCGTCAGAAACGCAGACGGTAATATATCCGGTATAAAAGTTTTATTTACTTTTTTGAAAAAACTTTAAGAAAAAGTTGTTTTAAAGGTTGAAAATTTCTTTAGCTTATATATAGTATACTGAACAAATATTTTTATGGAGGATTATTATGAAATTTTTTGCATTTGCTTTTGTCGCTGCCGCAGTCGCTTTCACTGCCGGCTGTACTCCGAAACTCGCCAATCGTGAACTCGGACCGGAGGAAACTGAGTGGAAAGAATACCTCGAAGAAATGTATCCGGGGTGGAAAATGCCGGGAACTCTGCCGCCCGCAGTCTCTGATAATTTTGCAAAAAATGGCACAAATACCGGTAATGCGGATGACGGTTTCGGATTGCAGAATGACAACAACAGCGGCAAAGATGTTTTTGCATCTGACAATAAATCAAATATTGAATCAGACAATTCTCTTGCCTCTGTCACCTCCGAACCGGAAGTCAAAAAAGTACGCCATGACGAGTACACTGTTGAAAAAGATGACAGTCTCTCTCTCATTGCCAAAAAAGTTTACGGAAACGGCAGAAAATATCACCGTATCCTCAAAGCAAATGAGGATGTAATCAAAAATCCGAATCGTATTTATCCCGGAATGAAACTCCGGATTCCACGTCCCTGATAAATATTTATTCGTCTTATGGCAATAATACTGCGATGTCCCAAATGTAAAAGTCATTTTGAGGAAAATGATGATGCTTTGAAACGTCATTCCTTGAAATGTTCTTCATGCGAATATCACAGTTCTGCGGAAAATTTTGCCATCATGATGTTCTGTCCCGGATGCCGCAGCAAACTTGCCATACCTCTGGACATGTTGAAAAATAAAAAGATTTCATGTCCGAGATGCAGTAAACCTGTTCCGCTCATGCCGACTGTTTCTCTCGATGATGACGATGATAATGAGATTTTTGCTGAACAGGATGATGAAAAAGATACTTTTAAAGCCGGTGACTTTTTTGATAAATATGAGATAATAAAATTGCTCGGCAAAGGCGGAATGGGAGAAGTTTATCTTGCCAGACATCTGCTGCTGCATCGTGAAGTTGCCCTAAAAATAATGATGGCAAATATCGCTGCCAAAAATCCGGTATTCGCTAAACGTTTCATCCGTGAAGCTAAAATCGCCAATAAAATCGAATCTCCCAATATCATTTCTGTTTTTGACGTCGGTATAGACAGCAAAACTGAAACACTTTTCATCGCCATGGAATATGTCAAAAGTGTGAATATTTCTGAAATGATCAAGGCAAGAGGCGTTTTCAATGAACGTGAAACCTTGAAAATAATTCTCGCTGTTCTGAATGCGCTCGCTTCAATGGAAGAACAGAAAATAGTTCATCGTGACATCAAGCCGTCAAATATCATGATAAATGTCAACGGAGAAATCAAACTTGCCGATCTCGGTATTGCCAAATTCGACAACCATGCGGAAGGTGAACTTACTCTCACTCAGGATAATGTAGTTTTCGGTACTCCTAATTATGCCTCTCCGGAGCAGTGTCGCGCTTCTCATAATGTGGATACAAGATCAGATATTTACAGTCTGGGAGCCACCATGTTTCACATGGTTGCAGGGTATCCTCCTTATGTCGGGGAATCCGCCATGGATACGATGCTGAAAGTTCTGAATGAACCGCCGGCAAATCTGGAAAATTTGAAACTTGATCTTTCTCCGGGATTCATCGAACTTATTAATTGCATGCTCAAAAAAGCCCCCGATCAACGTCCGCAAACGATCGGCGATCTGAAAATACGTATAGAAAAAATTCTTAAAGGCGACTGCGAAATACATTATCAACTTAAATATTTTGTCAAAGATACTGTAAAAAAATTAAAAGACCGTACAGTGACTGTATCTGAACTGCCGTCACTTTTCTGGAAACATTTTGCTAAAATCATATACCGCAGAATGACAATTACAGCCATTATTTGTGCAGTGTTGTTTTTCATTATTTTTGCAGGATTCAGAAACCGTGAATATCTGCGTAACCGTTTTAAATCTCTCGTCACTGACCTTGAATCAGCTCCGGTAAAACAAAATAATAAGCCGGTTTATGACCTTGACAGCAGTTCTGCAGACTCCAATAACAGCAATGAAATAAATTTCAACCGCACAAAACTTTACGAAAATTCAAAGAAAAAACAAGCCACTGAAAAATCTGATATTACCGGAAAATCAGATACCAAAAAACAGCCGGAAAATCAAACCGCAGATACACCGCCGCCTGTCGATTCTCTTGCCGGACGTATTATTATATGTAAAAAACTTTTAGATGAACTTCTCGAAAAAAAGAGTTCTGCACCTGAAACTCCAATGCTTGACAGCCGTATAAAATTTGTAAAAAATTATTATTCCCGTTTGTTGAAACAAGCAGCAAACCGGCGTTATGCTGCTGCCGCCTCCGAAAAAGCAGATTATGACGAAAGTGCAGCCGTATCGTTTCAACGCATTTACCGTAAACTTTCTAAAAATCCCAACCAATTATCCGCTGAATTTGACAGATTGCTCGATTTGCTGAAAAATCCGAAATTCAATCCGAATATCAAAGTTGAAGATTTGAAAAATCCTGATAAACCGGTCCCGCTCATCAATGCAGTCCTTACCGGCAATGTAATTCCGGATTCAATGCGCAATAACTTTGTTGAGGCTCTTATTCGTTTGAAAGTTGATACAACCCCGCTTGCAAATGAAATTTTCAGCAATGCTGCAATTATAAATTACGGTATTGACAACCTTGACGGAAGACTTATTCCAGCCTTGAAGAACAAAGATAAAAAATTTGCACAAACACTGATTCTGAACGGAGCCAATGTCAATGCTGCTGACAGTGACGGAAATTCTGTATTGCATCTGGCTATGTACTGCAATGATCTTACTTTGATAAAATATATTATTGCTGCCGGTGCAGATGTTAATGCCGTTAATAAAACAGAATCTCAAACTCCGCTTTTTTATGCTGAAAAATACGCATCTTTGGATATTGTTGATTTAATGCTGAAAGCAAATTCCAATGCTGATTTCAAAGATATTTACGGTAAAAAAGCTGTTGATTACAGATTTATAGGTGAATTCAATCGCGCATTGCAAATGAAAAATATCAAAAAATTAGATGAACTTTTTGATAAATATCCGGAACTTGTCAATGCTGAATTGGCTGATGGCTCCACTCCTCTGCAATATGCCTGCACTGAACTGCAGCTGCCGTTGGTGAAACTTTTGTTGAATAAAAATGCAGATACAGAAAAAATCACTGCTTTAAATCCGGTAAGACCTATCCAAATGGTTTATAGAATGCCGTGCAGAAAATACGACCGTTATGAGTATAGAAAAGCATTGGAAATATTCAAAGAATTACTTGAAAAAAATGCTGATTTCAAATGTGGTCCTTATGGTATTGAGAGCAATTCTCTTTTACATTACTCTTTGAGACATCTGTCTGAAAATGATATGGATTCTGAACATTTTTATTTCATTGCGGCAATGCTTGAAAAAATTGATACAGATTCTGCACTTCCTTCGCTGCTTGAAGCAATGTACAAACCGTTTTCGGTTTTCAAACCTGTACCGGCAAATAAAAACAAAATAAATAATGAAAAATTACGTTATGCTTTGTTAAAAGAACTTCTTGACGGCGGTAAGGATTTGAGTGCTTCTGAATTCAAACATATTTTTGCCTATTGCGGCGGCAATATCAATGTAACATTTAATGAATTGAATCTGCTTATCAAAAATAATGCAGATATAAGCAGTACTGATCCGGAGGGAAGAAATGCCCTTTTTCATCTTTGTCTTGCGGTTTCAGAAAACAGTGATTTTTTTAATGACAGCAATAATCTTGATGCGGCATGCGACCGTGCAGAATTTCTGCTGTACAAAAATATAAAGACCGCCCCTGACACCAATGATATTTCAAATATGAAACTGCATCCTGATTTTGAAGCGATTCCCGGAATAAAAAATCTCCGTCGTAAACATGGCAAATAAAATGAATTTTTTGCGTTTTATTTCTGAGAAATTGAATTTTCTTGCCTGTCCGGCATGTAATATCGGCAATGGTCACGGTATAAATGATTTATGTGATGATTGCCGCAAAAAGCTTTTGTTTTTCTCTGATTTATGTTGTAAAAATTGCGGTGGTGAACTCGATGGGGTTCTCGGATGCTGTTCAAAATGTCTTAAAGAAGGTGAGCGTCCGTTTATTGAAGCCGCATCAATTTTTGCTTATCGTGAATTCGGCAAAGAGATAATTTTGAAATACAAAAGCAAAGGTGCGGTATCATTCAGTCGTATTTTCGGCAGAATGGCTGTAAAACGTATAACAGAAAATTATCCGCATTGGGATTTTGACATAATCGTACCGGTTCCACTGCATTGGACACGCAAATTTACCAGAACTTATAATCAGTCTGAACTTCCGGCAAAATTTATGAGCAGAGAATTGGCTAAACCTTGTGTCCCTGATGCTCTGAAACGTATAAAACGGACAAAAAATCAAAAGTTTCTTTCAGGCAAAGAGAGACATAAAAATCTGCGTAATGCATTCAAAGCAAACAGAAAATATGTTGAAAATAAAAAGATTCTGTTGATAGATGATGTTTTTACCACAGGCGCAACACTTTCATGCGCCGCAGAAGAACTTCTCAACGGCGGCGCAGAATATGTTTATGTCCTCTCTTTTGCACGGGCTTGAAATATCAATCCTTCCAGCTTTCAAGCCGTGATTTGATAAATTCAGCGATTTGAGCATGCTGCTCTTTGCCATTGCCTTCAATAGTCATAGCATCGCCGAATTCAAAATAAATCTCTTTTTTAAGATTTACAGGACCGAGATCACGGATGATTTTACCGGTACGGACAAAATCAGTTTTGAGAGCCATCGGCAAAACCTGAACACCGGCACTGCGGGCAAGTTTGACACCTATACTGTTA
This sequence comes from Lentisphaeria bacterium, assembly GCA_017505415.1. GTDB lineage: Bacteria > Verrucomicrobiota > Lentisphaeria > Victivallales > Victivallaceae > RGIG5270. The sequence continues at coordinate 18,994 of JAFVPG010000131.1, forward strand.
AACTCTTCAACCTTAAATTCCACACTGCGGGTCGACTGTGGAAAAATAATAATTGAACGTCCGCTGTTGAGAATGCGGGCCCCTTCAGTCATTACATGTTTAAAATCTTCCCGCGGATCACTTCTGCCTACGGCAACCGCATCGAGCGCACGCAAAATATTACCGAAATACGGAATTTTGAGCAGAGATTCTTTTATAACAAAACTGAAATCAATATGCGCACGGATAACTGCATGCAGCAATGCTGTTTCCAGCAGACTCATGTGATTGCCGATGACAACAACCGGAGCATGATTTACTGCACGAACCTTGTCAAGTCCTCTCAAATGTATTTTGCCGCCGCATTTTTCAACTACATCAACATTCATATTTGAATATTTTATTTGATTGAATCCATCGAGTTCCCCTCTTCCTGCACAGGCTCCTGATTGCTGAAAAACAGCGAAATTACGCACATAAAAATCAATTCTGTTGCCCAGAACAAGTTTATTGAAAAAAGACCGTTTACCTTCCGGAGTATCATAAGTATCTCCTTTGAAACGGTTATTGTCTGTCAAATCATGATATTCCATAAAAAACTCCTTGATTAAAATCATCTTAAATAAGATACTGCCTGAAAAATTTTTTTCAACTTTTAATTGCTTTTTATTTGCAAAATATCAATCGTTGTCAATTGAAAAACTAAATGTAATCTTATGAAAAAATAATTCATCGATGGTTTGTGACAGTATCAATATTCTTGACAAAAAAGATAAATTAAGATTTGCATATTATGTTTCCGGGAATTATAATATAATGTCAGGAGAGTTTTATGTTTTTTAAGCCATATACAAAATTTGATGTTACAGTACCGCACAGTATTGATTTTATGAAAAAGCGGTTGAAATTGCGTGCGCTTTCGCCGAAAAAACTGCGCAATTATTTCATAACTTTTGACGGCAGAATTGATTTCAGTTTTACTGAATACTCAAAATATGTCGTGCTTTATCCCGTATGTGATACAAGAAATTCTTTAAGAGGAGAGTTTTTGCTGGAATTTGATTCTGTCAGAGAGGGAGAAACAGTGATACATGTTACAGTGAAAGTGCCGGATACAGTTGTTGTATTCAGTTTTTTCTGGATATGCGGAGTATCAGCTTTTCTTTTTTTCTCTGTTTTATCCGGATTTTTTACCGGAGCTGCCGGTGGAGTTGTAATGCTTGGATTTTTTTCTGTATTGTCATATTTTATGCGGAGAAGTGCGAAAAGCGAGTTGGATGACATAATTCATGCTTTTAATAATTTTATCAGTGATGATTACATAAATGCGGGAGAGATTTATTGAGATCATGAAAAAATTTGAATGCAGAAAAAATTGCGGTGCATGTTGCATTGCCCCTTCGATAAGTTCTCCCATACCCGGCATGCCGGATGGGAAAGCTGCAGGAGTTCCCTGTGTAAATCTTGACAGTGAAATGCGGTGCAGGATTTTTGATTCGCCTGACCGTCCGGCGGTATGCGGTTCTCTTCAACCGTCAGAGGAGATGTGCGGTTCATGCCGCCGTGATGCCATGCAGTATCTTGAAGAACTTGAAAAAATGACTTCCTGAATTTGATGAAATTTATTTGTAAAAAACACTTTTTCAGTTATATTATTTTAGAGGTAATTTCAAAAGTCCTCAAAAAATCTTGAAATTCATCGTCGCGATCTTAAAACGGAGTGTTTTCGGAGGTTATTTATTCAATAGCCACGCTCAAACTACCGCTTTAATCTCATCAACGCTGATTTTTCAATCTTTTTTTGAA
>JAFVPG010000132.1 GCA_017505415.1 Lentisphaeria bacterium
CGTTCATTATATAATATAATACACAGATGCTCTTTATACAACAGCAAAAATGGAAAAAATCAGCATGTTGGAGGAAAAATCTTTACCCTTTTCCAAGCATATTTCAGAGCTTCTATCGTGCCGATACTGACAACTCGCTGATTGTCTCCGGCAATAATATACCGATTACCAGATTCAATATCATTGTGCTTATGTGAGCATGACCATAACAAACGACTTGTTACCTGACTTTACTTCTGTAAATTGCCCAGATTTATAAGCCGATCATATTCCTTTAGCAGTTTTTCTTTTTCTTCAAGATCATCATCTTTTGCAGCCTCATAAATTCTTTTTCCGATTTCTGCGGCTTCTGATTGTGACTTACACCAATGAAAAAATGTCCGATTTTCAGTACCGGGCCTTATAAAAAACCATTGATTTAAGCAAAAAAAGAGCCCGATGGGTGCACTACGCATACCAACCGGGCAATTTTAATTTTTGTTCACTTTTTCTACTTTTTATCGTAAAACTCCGTTTTTAGCCAGCGTAAATCGCTTTCCCAATCTGCAATACATGCTGTATTGTCTTGAAAATATTGATTTTGAGCCTCTGTCCGTTCTTTTATCAAATAAACAAGGTATTCTGCAATTCTTGCCAGGCGTTTTGGAGTTTTAGGAGCTCCCCATTTCAGCATATAATTTCCCTCCACGAAAGGGATGTAATCTTCATACGCTTTTCGCAGGATTTCCTGTCTCTGATGCGGCAATAAACTGCTGCTGTTGCCGACATGATAACCCATTGTGGCTAAAACGCCCATATCTCTATCCATTGTTTTGTGATGAAATATTGACGGTCCGGGATAAATACCATTAAAGTCCCAGCTGAAATAATTTCCGTTGCGATGGCAAAATCCGAGCAATTTATTTTTTGACTGGCTGAAAAACATTTCAACGTCATCAATTTTCTCGCCGCAGACATAACTTTTAAATCCGTAAACCGGAAAAATCTTTGCCTTTTCCCAAGCATATTTCAATGCTTCGATTGTACCGATACCAACCGCAGACAAATTATCTCCGACAATAATATACAGATTGTCAGATTCAATGTCATTTACCCATAGTGAACCGCATTGTTGAACGGCAGTCAATAAATCCCGCTGTTCAGCATCGTTTGTAGCAAGCATGATGCCGTGATAAACAAACTTATTCACAGCCATTGTTCCTTTTATTATGACATCTTTTTAATTACGCTATGTATAAAGTTAATTATAAATGCAATAGCAGTAGCTGCAAAAAATATTCCGAAACATAATTGTGCAGTTCCTAAAGCCCTCCCTTTGTTATCTATCCAAAACATACATATCGCGAGCCATGTGCACATAGAAGTAATCACTAATAGAATAAATATTCCAAAAGCAGTTTCAGCCAATGCTTTTTGAGAACAAAGTGGATATAATGCAAATCCGATTGGAATAGCTATCGCAAGTAATATAACAAAGCATAACACTAAAAAATCCCATAAGGAAACAAAAAAATTAGCAACCGTAATTTCTGCACCAGCCATCGTTATTAAAATAACGGCAAATCCAATAAATCCGCCTATTGCACTTAACCATGCGGCAATACTTTTTTCTTTTACTATTCCTACAATTCCTAAAAACAATGCAAGTGGAGCTAAAAATCCTCCCAGCCCAATAAAAAAGCCAACAGCCAATGCAATTAGACCACCAATTCCATATAACATATTTCTATTCCTTTTCTGTTTTTCCGGCAAATAAAAAAGCCGTTTCTGTTATTGCACTCCATAGACGGTATCGCCAAACACCGGACCGGAAACGCAAGCAGAAACGGCCATATCAGACATATGGTCATTGTACTTGCGGCTGGTTCCGGTCATGAAATAATTTGGCGATTTTTCTATTGAACTGCCACATAAAGACTTTTGCAAGTCTTCGATATTCAAATTTTCATTGCAAACTGTTTTTTGTTGTTCTAAATTCCTTTCATTGTTACTACACTTCTTTAATCTATCACAAATCACCTTAAAATACAAGTTGATTTTATTCATTTTTCGGAGATTTCCGGTTAAGAAGTTCCATAAGTTCATCATGAAAATATGATTCATCAACCCGCAGATATTCATAAAATTCATGGGGCTTTTGCCATTGTTCAGCATATTGTAAGGATGTTTTATACAAATTTTCAGGGAAAAGCACACAGTCAGGAAGTAATACATCATCTTTTATCTGCATAAAAACAAAACCATCTTCTGTTTTCTCATAAAAGAAAATTTGTATTTCCGGGTGTTGCAGCTTATATATGGTTTTCAGCAATGCAATGGCAAAATCATCCAATCCATCATCAAAAATACAGATTTTTTCCATCAGTTCACGATAACCGAAAACTTCACGGCGGCGGTAATTCTTCTGCCCCATAAGTTCAATCAGAGTTTGCAGTTCTTTTTCTACCGGCCGTCCAAATTCCTCTTCATGCCATAAAACCTGAATCATGATTTCATTTTCCGGGTCATGGTACAATACAGGATGACAGACTATATCAGACTTTTTGCAATGCGGACACTGATATTGGAAAAGACTCCAATCCAAAACCTTTGTCTTATGCTCCGGATGTATTCCGACATTGATGCTATTGTGCATAATAAACGGCACATCCTGATGGCAAAACGGACATTCAAGATGTTCTTCTCTGAAAAGTGACATAATCAACCTTCTTTTCATTAAATTTTAACAGTTTATAAAAATAATCGCCCTCTATATACATGGGGAGATTATTTCCCCGAACATTCCTCGATAATGAATTTCCAGCCCCATATTGCGACACCCATTACAATCAAAAATCCTATCATAAAAACCTCCTTGAAAATAATACCCCTCTATATATAGGGAGTTTGTCAAATTTTTTTCATCGCCGCTTACTAATGCGGCAGATTTTCCAAAATCTTATGCGGAATTTTGAAAAACGGCGTAAGATTTCGATTTTGAGGAGGCATAAGTCAGACGAAAGGTGATTTGTCAGCCGTTTCCATAGAAAAATCGCCAAGTTGGACAGAATATCGCAAGAGATGCGGCTGCTAAAAACATGGTGCAGGATTTGAGATGGATTGGCAAAAAGGCAAAAACTGGAATTTTGAGGCAACTACCAGTTAGGTAACTGCTGAAGAATTACCGTTTTTGTACTTTGTCAAGCCGCTCAAAGACAAGCCTGGATTTTTACAGTTGCATCGTGACATATTTCCACGACCGGAAAATGGCGGCAAATCATCTTTCCTTGAATTTTGCAAAAATTGTGCTATTTTAATTCCCGTACTTGAGGGAGGAATAAATGGCATTTACCACAAAGGAAGTTTACTTGCAGCTGTAAAAAAGGGCGATGAAATATCGTGGCAATCGTTTTACGATATGTACAAACCGCTCATATTGCTAAAAGGCAGCGATTTACGGCTCAACCAGACAGAAAAAGAGGAACTTGTACAATTGGTAATGCTTTCATTTTTCAATACTTCCCAAACATTTTGTTACGACAAAAGCAAAGGTCGTTTCCGTGATTATCTCAAACGCATAATCCACAACAAAGCCTGTGACTTGATGCGTAAAAGACATGATGGAGAAATTTCAGTTGAAGATATTCCTCTGACTGTGGAAAAAATGTTGGCTGAAGGAGAAAACCGTTGGGAAGAAGAGTGGAAAAATCATGTTTTGAAACAAGCTCTTGAAGATTTACGCAGTGCAGTGTCACCGTTGGTATATCAGGCGTTTTCCATGCTTTCTCTGGAGGGTATGTCCGGCAAAGAGGTCGCTGCAACTTTGGGAATAACTGCCAATGCAGTTTATGTCTATAAACACGAGGCTTTAAATAAACTGAAAACCTTGATTGCGGAGGTGGACGGATGAATTTTCATATTTCCATTCCGGAATTGGACTCGTATCGGAATTGTGATTGCAGCAGCTTAAAGCGTATTTACTGCCGTTTACATCTCCTGCTTTGTAAAAAATGTGAAGCAAAACTGTCATCTTTGAAAGAGAGTGATGAATTTATTACCTCAATCCGAAAAAATCTTAAAAATGATGAGGTATAATTTTGTTTAAGCCGATTTTTGTTCAAGACATTGCAAAAAATCTCAAATTGTGCCAATCGGATAAATATTCTGTACTGGATTCTGTCAAGCCGCAGGGTGCAGCATGCTCCGCAGGCATTTCACAAAAGAAAATAAATGAGATTTCAGCATGGTTGCGTGACAATATGACAAGTCCGGAAACAAACCGGATTGTCGATGAAATCACAAAAATCTCAGAAAATAATAATCGTGATATCCTTCCGTCAGTATCACCAACACCTGACAATGCTGCCAATAAAATAAAAACGAGGATTGCATATCAAAAATTTTTGTCTGAAGGTTTCAAAGAAACCCATTACTTAAATTACACTAAATTCTTTTGTTCAGAAAATGAAATTAAAAAAATCAAAGCTCAATTAACCGATTTTACATTTTTATTTTTCTGCGGCAGAGGTCAATTCGGCAGCGTTTGGTTGGTAAAGGATTTATCTGAACAAATCGTTGCCTTGAAACTTATCCCTAAAAAAGCGTTCAGGCAACTTGGGGCAGAAAAAGAGGGATTGATTGCTTACCGCAGTAAAATCAAAAACTTTGAACATCTGGTACAGATATATCACGTCGGACAAACAAAAGATTTCTTTTATTACACCATGGAAGCTGCTTACAGTGTTTCCGACGAATATTATATTCCCATAACTCTTTCCAGCTTGTTTGAGCATTGTATTTTTTCACCTCAGGACAGTGCGGATATTTCTTTAGACATACTGGAGGGATTGCAATTACTGCATTCCAATAATTTGGCACATCGGGATATTAAGCCGGAAAATATTATCCTGGTCGATAATAAAATCAAGATTTGTGATGTCAGTCTGATTGTTGACAAAAACAAAAGAAGTACAGCCGGGACAGAATATTTTATACCGCAGGATGCAGATGAGATTCCGGAGGAACATTTTGGAGTAGACTGTGATTTATTTGCCACAGGAAAAGTCTTATATGCAATGTTGAACAATGATGAAAATATTGGGCTGTTTCCATACATAGACAAAAAAACATTATGCAACAAACTTGCCAGAAAACTGAATTTGATTATGAACAAAGCCTGTTCACCATCGTACAAAGACAGATATTCCTGTACCATGGAGTTTATACAAGCTCTGCTTAAAGCAAAAACAGAACCTAAAAAACTTCTTGATTTCTTCTAACGGTATCTGCTGCATCTACTGTACTTTACTATCGGCGACAGTAGATAATACCAGTTTTCCGAAACTTTTTCCGACAGATAGCCGATGCTGTACCGATATGGATTGTCGAAATAAAAATATCTGCCGTCCTGATGACTTGGAGCGATTTTTCACTCAAACAAGACTTTTTCAGGAACGGCAGAACGCCTTCAGGCATACTGCCATGAAACACATTTTCCTTTGGGTGTGGTCCAGTTTGTGGTCCACTTCAAGGCAGAATTCAAGACAGGTGAAGATGTGAAG
>JAFVPG010000133.1 GCA_017505415.1 Lentisphaeria bacterium
CAACCCCCTTTTATAAAAAGAAAGTTTTTTAATTATACTTACTTGCAAAAGTTTTTTTTGGCATTATATTTTCTATACAAAACAAAAAGGAGTAAAAATCTATAAAAAATAAACAAAATTAAAAAACATATGACATAAAAAGATGATTATCTCAACAAATTAGCACTTTGAAAGTATTTAGTCATCACAGCAACGACATATTTTTGTGCCGTGTATCGAATACACGGTGCATTTCTGTGTTTGTATTTGCTGTGACGCCTGTGCTAAGCGTGTTGAGATGTACATTCCTGGAATGCACCTCTTTTTTTGACACGGAGCAAATATGATAAATGCAGCAGTTATTCTTAATGCCGAAAAAGATTTATACAATTCTGTCCTGAATCGAGATTTTTCACGGGATATAAAAACAGATATTCAAAAAATAGTTGAAATTTATGTGCAGGATGAAGAAATAAAAAATATAATGCAGGTATATGACTTGACAGAAAATGATTTTCAAGTAATTTATTATCATCTTTTTGATTCATACGAATTTCATGAATTGCTTTTTGTTGAAGACGAACCATGCCTTTGGGCAACAGCCTTGCTTTTGGATTTGAACAGTATTATTGCCATTGCCAACAGAGTAAAATCTGACAAAAATAAAAACTTGATTGAAGCAATATCAGTTGTCGGACAGAGTTTTTTCTATGAACATGCAATTCAGCAGCATATCGTTTCAGTGTCACACTTCTGCTGCAACGGGATTTGCGATAAGCTGAAAAAACAGATATACTCTTAAGTTTTTTAAAAAGTATATTCAAATAAAATGAAAAAGTACTTTTACAAACCGGCTTTTTCAGCAACTTTTTTATAATTTATGATAGAATGTGCGATACCTTTGGCAATTTGATTCAAGTACAAATCAGTACCAATGATACGTTCTGAATCAGGATTGGAGAGGAAACCGCACTCAACCAGAACAGCTGGAATTTTTACCTCTTTCAACACCAGAAAGCGGGCGTGTTTAACTCCGCGGTCAAGAGCTTTGCTGTAACCGAGCATTGACCGCTGCATCAGATAAGCGAGAGCGAAATTATTTCTGTCATAATTATTTCCGGAGTACCTCTTATTATCAATTTTAGTTGAATTGCTGGAAGCGGCACCGGCCGGAGTCATACAATAAGTTTCCAGTCCGTAAACCTTTTTATTTGCGGCAGAATTAAAATGAATAGAAACAAAAATATCCGCTTTTGACCTGTTGGCTGCAGCAGCTCTGTCTTTCAGAGATATAAAACCGTCTGAACGGCGGCTCATCACAACATTAAATCCTGCTTTTTTCAAATAAGTACGAACCTTTGCCGCCAATTTCAAGGTCAAAACCTTTTCATAATAATAACGCCCCTCCGCACCAACATCTCTGCCGCCATGACCGGGATCAAGAAAAACTGTTCTGACTTTGTGACGCTTCATATTATTACGGTTTATGAGCGGCATAAGGATCGTTTCATAATCAGTTTTGCTGATATAATAAACACCTTTGTTATCATAGACTGCATGAGAGAGAACAAACTGCACACCTTGAAAAGCGGCAGTCATTTTTTCAGGAGTAAAGGAAAATTCATGATATTTACCGGTCATATAAAGTCTTCCTGAACGCTTGAATAATCTGAAGCCGTAAACATTGGCAATTGTACGCAAATTTATATACTGCCGTTTAAAAAAAGTTACAGACTTGATCGCAGGAGCAGCATTAACAACAGGATACGGCAGCAATATACCGGACAATATCACCGCAAGGAAAAATATTTTTAAAAACTTTGAGTTACAGAATTTCACTTTAAATTTCCAACAAACTTATATGTTCCGAATAATCAGTTTCCGGCGGATACATCACTTCTGTTTCATCCCCGATACGCACCGGCTCAACCAGAGAACCGAAAACAAATGTTTTAGCCTCAAGCAAAGCATCATCCCATTCAGCCCCCAATGCCAGATTGGCACACAGAGCCGCACTCATTGTACAACTTGCACCGTGTGTATGGCGGCAATTTTTAAGCACCGGCGAACGCAGTTGATAAAGCGCACCGTCAAAAGCAACTGCATCAGCAGTATATCTGTTTTTTTCAAATTTTCCTCCGCCAACCACAGCAAGCACACCGAAACGTTCAGAAATCTTCTGCGCCGCTTCAAACATGCCCTGTTCATCTTTGATACGGCAATCAAGCAATATTTCTGCCTCTGCAATATCAGCAGTAACCGCATAAGCAAGCTTCAAAAGAGTGTCCTGCATGGCTTTACAAATATTTTTTTCTGTATATTTCTGCCATGTCTGAGAAAACATTACAGTATCAACAACAAGTTTAAGTTTATGCTTTTCAACACTTTGTGCAACCGCACGGATTATTTCAGCGTCAGGCAGTATCCCGCTTTTGGCAAATTTCAAAGGAACTCCTTCAAGAACTGTATCAATCTGATTTGCAACAAGTTGTGCAGATACATTCTGAATTGCATCTATTCTGCTGTTATTCATGGAGGCAACGGAAGTCAATGCACAGCAACCGTAAACAGCATAAGCATTGAAAGTACGCAAATCAGCCTGAATTCCGGCTCCGCCGCAGCTGTCACTGCATGAAATCGTCAATGCTGACGGATAATAATTCACTTTAGATGTATTTTTATTTTTCATTCTGCTTGTCATTTCTGATTTTTATATTATATTACACAAAGATAATATATAATTAAATCGGAAAAAAAACAATGATTTTTTCAAAGATATTTAAATTTTTTCTTATACTTATGCTTTTTTGTGCGGTTAATAACAAACTGGCGGCAGTAACGCACAAACTGAGTTCACAATTTTTTCTGGAATTTACACCGACAAATGAACTTTTTGCCTCTCCGGTACTGGAATATGTCAGAGAACTTGAATCCATAAATGCAAAAATATTTCCGGTCAAAAGCACTTCAAAGAAACAACCGGTTTTCCGCATAATTTTCTCTGATGACATCAAAAATTCAATGTCTGTCCGAAAAACTTCAAAAGCTGTATACATTACACTTGGAGGACTTTCACCTTCTTTTCAGAACGATTACCAATTTCTGCATAATCTTTTTACCGCAATGACCATAAAAGCCATTCCGAACAATGGGGAAAGTATCAGGCAAAACTGGAAAATTCCGCATTGGATATTCATGGCTGAACATGCAAAAATCAAAAGCATTTTTTCCGGAAAAAAACTTTTCCGCAGTTCAAAAGTCATACACGGACTCTCTTTCTATCTGATTCACGATTTTTTCCCCGATCCGCTGATGCTTGAAAACTATGACGGAGAAAATTCTTCCGGTATAGAACTTTATCTGCTTCAGGATTACTGCAGATTCATCTTTGAACTTGCATCTGCATTTTCCCCGCCGAAAAAAAATTATATCGGATTTTACCTGAATGAAATATATTTAAACTCCAAATCTCATGATCCGGCTCTTTTTCAAAGAATAATAATACGTCCGCTGCAGGAACAGGCAAAACTGCATCTGCAGCGCATATTCGATGAGCCTGCACAATATTCTGAAACAAAACAGCTGAATATTTTTCTTAAATTTCACGCCGATCTGCTGGCATTTTCATTCACCAACCATGCTCCTGCGAAATATCTACGCAAAAGGCTGAAAGATTTTTCATCTGTACGTTTCATTGAATATGGTAAGGATGGTAAACCGACAGGAAAAGTCATTTCAAGCACCATCGACAAAATTCCTGAACTTATCCGCAAATATCCGGTTGTCAAAAATATTCTGAATCTGAAAAAAGGAGAACTCATGCACATGCGGAGCATTTCCAGTTCATTTTTCACGGAGGAATACAGCCATTTTCTGAACATTCTTGCCAATGTTCAGGATTCATTATTTTTCGGTACATCGCAGAAAGAGTTGCAGAATGCCGTAAAAAAACTTGAAAACAGAATCAATGAATTTGAAAAAACAGAACAGTTTCTTATAGATACCGAAACAAAAAATCTGAGTCCGTTTCAAATATTCCCGTACGAATTCAATGCAATTCAGGAACACCGCAACGCCGAAGTTCCTGCAAGTTTCATTGAAAATCTGAAAAATGTCGAAAAATCCTATCTGCAATAGAGTGTTTTTATGAGCCTTTTCAAACTTCATTCCGATTATAAACTATCCGGCGATCAGCAAAATGCTTTCCGCAAACTCACTTCAAATCTTGAAGCCGGCAAAAAATTCCAGACTTTGCAGGGCATTACCGGCAGCGGCAAAACATTCACTCTTGCCAATGTCATATCAACTCTCGACCGTCCCGTACTCGTCATTTCACACAACAAAACGCTTGCGGCACAGCTTTACAGCGAATTCAAATCATTTTTTCCGGAAAATGCAGTTGAATATTTTATAAGTTATTATGATTATTATCTCCCGGAATCTTATATCCCGCAAACTGACACCTACATTGCCAAAGACGCTTCAATCAACGAAAACATTGAACGTCTGCGCCTCTCTGCCAGCAGCAGTCTGACCGAAAGACGTGACTGTATCGTAGTTGCCAGTGTTTCATGTATTTACGGTTTAGGCTCGCCCGAAGATTACGCCAATATGTGTATCGATCTCAAAGTTGGCGGTCATGCAGAACGCAATGATATTCTGAAAGCATTGATCGACATTCAATACAACCGCAATGACACTTCTCCCGGACTCGGTGAATTCCGTGTGAGAGGTGACAGTATTGATGTATTTGAACCGCAGAGAGAGGAATTTGTCCGTATCTCATTCTGGGGAGATGAAATAGAATCCATCGACCGCTTCAATGCTGTTTCAGGCAAACTCAAAAATCATGCGGAAAAAGTCACCCTTTTCCCCTGCAAACATTTCGTTCTCCCGAAATCACGCATTGATGAAGCATCCGGCAAAATCATGCAGGAGATGCGTGAACGTGTTGAATTTTTTGAAAAAAACGGCAAACTTGTAGAAGCTCAACGATTGTCGCAGAGAGTCCGTTATGATCTGGAAATGATGCAGGAAATAGGTTATTGCAGCGGCATTGAAAATTATTCAATGCACCTTGCCGGACGTACCGCAGGGACACGTCCGTATACTCTTTTTGACTTCTTTCCGAAAGGATTTCTGACCATCATTGACGAATCTCATGTGACATTGCCCCAGCTCAATGCAATGTACAAAGCTGACCGCAACCGCAAAACAACTCTCATCGAACACGGTTTCCGTCTGCAGTCTGCTCTTGAAAACCGTCCGATGAGATTCAATGAAATAGAAGATGCTTTCAGCAATGTGATTTTCGTTTCAGCCACCCCCGGAGAATATGAAGCGGAACACTCATCTGAAATTATCCCCCAGATAATCCGCCCCACCGGTCTGCTTGATCCGGAAGTTACTGTCAGACCGCTCGCCAATCAAATCGATGAAGCCATTGAACTCATCCGCTCCGCCGCAGAAAAAAAAGAACGCACCCTCGTCACCACTCTGACCAAAAAAGGGGCGGAACGTTTAAGCGATTACCTCTCGGAACTCAATGTCAAAGTAAGTTATATTCATTCCGAACTCGATGCTCTTGAACGTGTGCAGGTGCTGACAAAGCTGAAAAAAGGCGAATTTGATTGTGTCATCGGTATCAATCTGCTGCGTGAAGGTATTGACCTGCCCGAAGTGGCACAGGTGCTTATACTTGATGCGGATAAGGAAGGGTTCCTGCGCTCTGCACGCTCACTGATCCAGGTCGCAGGACGTGCCGCCAGAAACGCAAACGGGCGTGTCGTACTTTTCGGCGACCGCATAACCGACAGCATGCAAATACTCATTGATACGACAGCCAAACATCGTGCAATTCAAATCGAATATAATAAAAAACACAATATTACACCGAAGACTGTTATAAAATCAGAACGTGTAAGTATCAGCGAAGTAGTTCAGCTTACAACTTCCGCCAAAGCTCCGTTTGAAAAGAAATCCGCAAAAAATAAATCATCTTCAATTTTTGATGCTCCGATACCGGATGAAGATATTGCAAAAAATCTTGATATATCACCTGAAGAATTGAACGACTTCATAAAACAGCTCGAAGCTGAAATGCTGCAGGCGGCAGAAGCTCTCGAATTTGAACATGCCGCCGATCTCCGTGACCAAATACGCAAATTACAGAAAAAATCCTGAAATGATCCACATGCAGGATTCTGAAAATTATTTCAATTTACGGTACGGCTCATAGATGTATTCTATCAATTCTTTCGGAGCCGTATCGGGAATAACAATAAAAAATCCGCGGGTCAGAGCCGGAACATCTGCAATCATGATCTCTTTTTTGCGATGTTTCATTCCCCATGAATCGGAAAAAATAAAATATTCCAGCTTACCATTGCGCCGATTCTTTTTATAGCCATGAAAGACACGGGCATGACCGTCATTCCCGCCGTTTTTGCGAATATATTTTTTATGTTTTTTGCTTACATCATAATCCGGAGCTTTCAACATATTGATGAGCCATTGCAGCGGTACTCCGGAATCAATGGCACGGATTATTGCTTCATAAGTGACTTCCGGTTTATCTTTCAGCATTGGCAGGAAAAGCATCTGCATTTTATATTTTTTGGCCTGCTCCCGCAAATAAGAAGAATATTTATAATCATCATCAACACTGTCCTTCTGCAATTTTCTGGAACTGACATATATTCCGTAATAATCAAGAATCATCGACATGGAAGTTGGATTGCATGTCTCGCCTTTTTGTTTTTCGGCATTTACTTTCATATAAACTTCGCCGGAACTTGTTCTTTTCACTTTTTTGGAATATGGGCTTTTCACCGCTTTTGCCATAAGTGAACAGGAAATAAAAATAATCAAAAAACAAAAAAAATTCTTCATATTACTCTCATGGAAATAAAAAAACCGGTGCTGCATAAAAACACCGGTTCAAATGTTGTTGTTATTTTACAACGAGAACACTGTTCAATGTTCCGAAATCGTTGGGTGCAAAATTTGCATTTTTGTCGTCAAGACGCCACTCTCCGTCAATGATGAACTTATACTCATAAATTCCCGGAGCAAGCATCAGATAGCCGACATAAATACCATTTCCATCCTTATCCTGCAAATATTTTACAGTTGGGTCCCATTCATTGAATGAGCCGGCGATACTGACAGTTTTGCCGACACCTGCAGCGACTTCAAATTTAACCCGCTTTTTAGCAGATGTTTTTGCAGCAGCAGATGTACTTTTGGTGCATTTTTTGCCGATAGCACTAAAAATTTCTTTAACCATTACTGACTCCTGTTTTTTTCTTTTTCCGGTCATGCAGTTAATATACACCATTTTTGCAATTTTTCAATTTTTATTTGTCCTTTTTATTCAATTTTAAAAATGATTTCTTTTTCCGCTTCGTCAATCACCAGCGTTTGACCTGCTTGCAGCTGACCGCTGATTATCAGACGTGAAACCGGCGTTTCAAGCATCTTGATAACAGTGCGCTTAAGCGGTCTGGCACCGAAAGCCGGATCATAGCCTATATCGGCAAGCAACTCTTTGGCACGTTCAGTGATTTTCAGTTTTATCTCGTTATTTGCCAAGAGCTTACCGAAATGGTTCAACTGAATATCAACAATATTCAGAATATCCTTTTTGCTCAATGCATGAAATATCAGAGTCTCATCGACACGGTTCAGAAATTCAGGACGGAAATGATGACGCAATTCCATCTGCAACTCTTCCTTCAACTCTTCTGCATTACCTTTATTTTCAAGAATAAGATTACTGCCGAGGTTGCTGGTCATGATAATAATTGTATTTTTAAAGCTGACTGTACGTCCTTGAGAATCAGTTACGATCCCATCTTCCAACACCTGCAAAAGTATATTGAAAACATCACTGTGAGCCTTTTCTATTTCATCAAAAAGCACCACAGAATAAGGATGTCGCCGCACTGCTTCAGTCAACTGTCCCCCCTCCTCGTAACCGACATATCCGGGAGGCGCACCTACCAGACGGGAAACACTGAATTTTTCCATATATTCAGACATATCAATACGCACCATTGCACGTTCATCGTCAAAAAGATTTTCCGCCAGAGCCTTGGCAAGTTCAGTTTTGCCGACACCGGTAGGACCGAGAAAGATAAAAGATGCGATCGGACGTTTCGGGTCTTTCAAACCTGCTCTTGCTCGCAGAACAGCATCAGCAACCGCCTGTACAGCTTCATCCTGCCCGATAACACGGCAATGCAGATGCTCGGCAAGAGCCAGAAGTTTTTCTTTTTCGCTCTGGATAAGTTTACTTACCGGAATATGTGTCCAGCGGCTGACGATTGCAGCAATATCCTCTTCATCGACCTCTTCTTTCAAAAGGCGGTCATCCTGATTTTCTTTGATTTTGAGTTCGGCATCAGCAATCTGTTTTTCGATACCGGGGATGACTCCGTGCTTAAGCTCTGCGGAGCGTTCAAGATCATAACTGCGTTCTGCCTGTTCAAGCTGACTTCTGGCAGTATCAAGTGCTTCACGAAGATCACGCAAATCAGAGATAGCCTTTTTTTCATTATCATATCTGCTCCGGAGAACTTTTCCCTCTTCCTGAAGTGAAGCGACTTCTTCTTCCAGAGCTTCACGGCGTTTGATACTTGCAGAATCTTTTTCTTTTTTGAGTCCTGCGATTTCGATTTGCAGCTGCATTACACGGCGTTCATTTTCGTCAAGCTCAACGGGCGAACTTTCTATTTCTGTACGCAAAACGGCGGCGGCTTCATCGAGCAGGTCGATTGCCTTGTCCGGCAGAAAGCGGTCTGAAATATATTTATCAGAAAGAACTGCTGCTGCAATCAAAGCGCCGTCACGGATTTTAACACCGTGATGAATTTCATAACGTTCTTTCAAGCCGCGCAGAATTGAAATAGTATCTTCAACACTCGGCGGATTGACAAGCACAGATTGAAACCGCCGTTCAAGTGCGGCATCTTTTTCAATATATTTACGATATTCGTCAAGCGTAGTAGCTCCTATGCAGTGCAATTCACCTCTGGCAAGCATCGGCTTCAAAAGATTGCCTGCATCCATGGAACCTTCCGAAGCCCCTGCTCCGACAACAGTATGCAGTTCGTCAATGAAAAGAATCACCTGACCTTCTGCCGCAGTAACCTCTTTGAGAACAGCTTTCAGACGCTCTTCAAATTCGCCTCTGTATTTGGCACCTGCAATCAAAGCTCCCATATCCAGAGCAAGGATACGGCGATCTTTCAATGATTCCGGCACATCTCCGCGAACTACACGGCGGGCAAGCCCTTCAACAATAGCGGTTTTACCCACACCGGGTTCTCCAATGAGAACGGGATTATTTTTGGTCCGGCGGGAAAGGATCTGAATAACACGGCGGATTTCATCATCGCGCCCGATGACAGGATCAAGTTTATCCTGTCTGGCAAGCAGAGTCAAATCTTTGGCATATTTGTTCAATGCCTCAAATGTATTTTCCGGGTCAGGATTATCAACCCGCTGATTGCCTCTGATACTTTGAAGAGCATTCAAGACTTTATCAGCAGAAATACCGCTCTGTTTCAAAATTTCAGCTGCTTTACCGCCATTTTCCAGAATGGCAAGAAAAAGATGTTCGACACTGACATACTCATCATGCATTTCAGAGGCTTTTTTCATCGCACTCTGCAAAACCTGCGAAAAATCACGGGACTGATAAAGTTCTGCTGCGCCCTGCACCTTGGCAAGTTTGCTGATAGCATCATCGACGGAATTCCTGAAAATAGATTTTGAAAGCCCCATTTTTTCGATCAGCGACGGAATAAGTCCGTCATTCTGCTTCAAAAGAGCATCAAGCAGATGCAGTGATGAAATTTCTGCATTGCCGTTTTCCTGTGCGGTCTGCTGTGCGAGCATGAGAGCTTCTTTACTTTTGTTGGTAAATTTTTCAATATTCATAAATCGACCTCCTTTTGTGTTTTGTTTCACTGTTCTTTCAGCAATTATCATGCCATAATTTACAAAAACAATGATTTCAGGTCAATTTGTAAATAAAAAAAATACAAAAATCAAAAACAGATACTTTTTTGCGCCATTTTGTCATAGTATGTGTGACAATTTTACGCATTTTTATTTGCAAATGTAAATTTAAATGCAATATTATAAAACACAGGAGTCATAATTATGAAAAAAATTTTTGCTTTTATTATTTTCTCTCTTATCTCAACTGCATTTGCCCTCAACTGCAAAATATGCAAAAAAGAGATAAACGGCAGATACATGAAAGATAAGCACAACAATGTATTCTGTTCAGAAAAATGCTTTGCTGAAACCGCCCCCAAATGCACTCTATGCAAAAAAGCATGCAGCAAAGGCATATACACCTTCATGAAAAAACCATACTGTTCAAAAAAATGTCTTGAACAAATTTCAAAATGTGCCAACTGCGACACCCCCTCATCGCAAATCCGCATTATCATAAATACAGACGGTACACAAATGCTTTTCTGTCCGTCATGCGCAGGAAATCCCAAATGTTATTTCTGCTCTCTGCCGTACAAAACCCGCAAACTTGCCGATGGCCGCCACATTTGCCAAACTTGCAGAAAAACAGCCGTCAGTTCAAAACAACAGATACTTTCCCGTTTGAAATATGTCCGGAAAAAATTAAATCAGCTTTACGGCTTTGATATGAATCACTACATTGAACTTATCGTACTTGACCTCAATGAACTTGAACGTGAAAGCGGCGGCATTTATCAGCCCGCAGGAGGATTCAGGATCGCTCTGATGCGCTACAATTATGAAATTTCAGAAAAAAAAGCCCGCAGAGGCAGAAATGTACGGAAATTACAGAATGAAAAATGCCGCATTTTCATCCTGAACAATACTCCGCGCGATCTGCTCGATGATGCTCTGGCTCATGAATTAACTCACGATTATCTGCGCCATAATGCCGGAAAAATTTCCGACCTCTCCGTAGAAGAAGGTTTTGCTGAAACTGTCGCCTCGCAATTCAATAAAGCTGTAAAAAAACCTCATCTCAACAAACGTAAAGAAGCCAATAACGATCCAGTTTACGGCGGAGGCTATCGCAAGATTTCAAAACTGCTTAAGCAGAAAGGCTTCAAAAAAACAGTTGAATATGTCAAATCTTTTGCAACACCGGTTATTTGAAAAACATTGAAATATATCCCATAACAAAAACAATTCCGATAATCAGCGGCAGTATATATTTCATGTAAAAATAACTTTTGCACGGGAACTTCACACCAGCCCCCTGATTGATCTCTTCAACAGCATTTTTCCATCCCCAGCCGAACTTCCACGTACAGAAAACAACTATCATCAATGACCCGAGCGGCAGCAAATTCATACTGACAATGAAATCTTCCAGATCAAGTACTGTCGAACCTTTGCCGAAAGGTTGGAATCCGCTCCAGAAGTTAAATCCGAAAACACACGGCAGTGACAAAATACCGACAGCCAGCGTGACTGCCAATGATGCAGTGAATCTTTTGAACTTGAATTCATCCATCAAATAAGCAATCATAGCTTCAAAAACTGCAATCAAGGTTGTCATCGCCGCCAATGTCAGAAAGAAAAAGAATATCGCCCCCCAGATTCTGCCGCCTGCCATATCTTTGAAAATATTCGGCAAACTGACGAAAATCAATCCGGGACCGCCGCTGACATCGACTTTGTAGGAAAAACAGACAGAAAATATCAGAACTCCGGCAAACAATGCAATCAATGTATCCAGCACAACGATCAAAAATGCCTCTTTCAAAAGTGTATGTTTTTTATCAATATAACTGCCGAAAATCTCCATACTTCCAATACCGATACTCAAGGTAAAAAATGCCTGTCCGAGCGCAGCATAAATTACTTTGCCGATATTATCTCCGCTGAATTTACTGAAATCCGGCAGCAGATAAAATTTCATTCCCTCTCCAGCTCCCGGCAGCATCAAACCTCTGACACACAGAACTATCAGCAGTATAAACAACAAGCCCATCATCCATTTTACTATACGTTCAACACCTTTTTGCAGACCGATACTGCAAATTATACCGCTTGCAACTACTCCTGCCAGCATGCAAATTGACATCATTCCGGGATTTTGCAGCAGATCTGTAAAAAAAGTTCCGATCTGCTCCGAACTTTTACATGCACTTATAGAACCTGTAACATAACTTGATGTGTAATAGATAAGCCAGCCTGAAACAGTTGTATAAAACATCATCAGCAATAATGTTCCGCTGTAAAAAACAGTTGCAAAACTGCGCCACACTTTCGGTTTTGAATTTGCAAGATCAGTAAATGCCCCGACATAATTTCTCCTTGAAGCACGCCCAAGCGAAAGCTCCATTACCAGTACCGGTACACCGAGAATGGCAAGAAAAATCAAATACAAGAGAACAAATGCACCGCCGCCGTTTTCTCCGGTTATAAACGGAAATCTCCAGACATTTCCCAAACCGATAGCACACCCTGCCGCCAACAGCAGAAACCCCAATCTTGATCCTAATGATTCCCGTTCCATAAAAACTTTCCTGTATGTTGAATGATTCAATAATAATTCCATAAAATACATCTTTATACATGATTTTTCAAATCAAATAATTCTGAAACTGATTTTTTTTTGCTTTTTTCTCTTTTCCGGCTTGACAAACAATAAATAATATGCTATTTGTAAAAAAACAACCGCTTGTTTATTTTAAAAAAGGATAATAGTATGAGCAATGATAAACAGCCGTTTCCGATTGGGGCGTGTGATGATTTTCAAATCTATCTGCCCCCGGAAAATATGGATGAAGCAGCATCCATGATTCGTGTAAATAAATTCAATGCAAACAATATTGAATTTATCAGAAATTTCAAACTGCCGGAAAAACAAACCCGTATAAAAACAAGTTTTGTTTACGCCCATCCTGCG
>JAFVPG010000014.1 GCA_017505415.1 Lentisphaeria bacterium
TTCCTGTGATACATTATTCATGGTTTGTCCTCCTGATTTTTGAAGCGCACTATGCGACTTCGGTGTTCTTGGATTAACATAAATCCGTTTTTATCAAGAGGCAAACCATTTTTTTGTTTTCAGACATAAAAAATGAGAGACCTCTTGTGTCTCTCATAATATCTACGGATGGCAAGCCGTAAGGTTTGCTATCCGTAGATTTTTTTTTGCAAAGCAAAAATGAGCGGAGTGTAACGGAGCGTGCGAAGGATGCCGCGGCGTAGAGGAGCGTCAGCTCCCGAAGCCGGGCAATGCGGCACTGATTTGCAACAAACTCATTCCGCTGCAGTTCTCTCAATAGAGAACGACATAGCCTCTCAAAATCGAGTGTGTTTTGCATAAATCTTGCGCAAATTCTCTGTTTGTAAATGTATGCAGTCATTTATGCGGCGTTCTTTTGTTAAGCGTTAGAGATTAGAGAACTACACAAACACACGGTGAAATACGCAAAATTCTCTATTTTTCTCTATTCTCTATTTGCCGACATTTCGATTTAGAGACCAATATACATTTACCGGAAAGCGTTCTCTATCCGTCATAACTCTTTGAGTGACAACATCCATTAAATGACGGATTTTTCCGCAGAACGCTACCAACGCTACCTTAAAATGCCCGCAGGATCGTTCTCTGCACCGACCTTCGCTTTTTAATTGTGCAGAAAGCCGACATCTCACATTTTCCACAAAAAACAAAAAAGGCGGCAGGATAATTCCTACCGCCAAAAGCTGTGTTGCGTTACTCAATGCCGAAAAACTTTTTCTGTTCATCCCATAAAATGGGAAAAGGCTGTTTACACTTTTCCACGCCGATTTGATCTAACTGCCAGGTGAGGACGCCGTGGATTAATATCAAACCGATTTACTTAAAACAGATCATGCGGCAGACCGATCCTGAATTCATCAGAATTCTCAATGTGCTCCGTACCAATGATGAAGAGGAAATTACAACAGCATTGGAGAAACTGAATAGCAGAGTTACAGATGATATTCCGAAAGAAGCAGTCTATCTTTGCAGTACGAAGAAAATAGCTGCAGCACGAAACGCTATTAAATTTACTGCTCCACAACAGTTGTGTTTTCAATTTCAATATTCTTTTCCTCCTTGGGTTTTGGAATTGTTCGGATTGGCATTGCGATATACTGACCTGAACCGCAACTGGCAAGAACAGGCAGCACGCAGTCAGAGTTGGCTTACATGATGGTATAGCCGCCATCGAGGACTATTTCCTGACCTACCATAAAATCAGAGACTTCTGAGGCGAGAAATACCACCGCACCCTGATGATCTGCTGGAGAGCCGAAACGGTCGATCGGGGCAGTTTTGAAAAAGACATCAACGACTTCAGGGAAAAGATCGGCAACTTTGGTAACTCCGGGAGAGATGCAGTTGACACGGATGCCGTGTTTGATAAGTTCTGCACCTGCGGCACGGGTCATGTGGATCACAGCTGCTTTTGAAACACTGTAAGGCAGCTGGGGATCGGGCCATATAACGTGTCCGCAAATTGAACCGGTATTGATAATTTTGCCATATCCGTTGGGAATCATGACCTCTGCTTCAGCTTTCAGACAGTTCCATGTGCCGTTGAGGTTGATATCCATCTGTTTTTTCCACTCTTCGGGAGAGACGTCAAGAATACCTTTGATCGGAATGGAAATACCGGCATTATTGACCGCAATATCAAGTTTGCCGAAAGAATCGACAACTTTTTTTACCATGGCTTTAACTTCGTCGGCATTGGCGATGTCGCATTTTATGGCAATGGTTTTGTGACCGGTTGCTTCTGCAATATCTTTGGCAGTTTGAATTGCATTTTCTTCAAGGATGTCAGCAACAGCGACATTTGCACCGGCTTCAGCGAGTGCGAAAGCGAGGGCTCTGCCGATACCGCGGCCTGCGCCGGTTACGAGAGCATTTTTTCCGTCGAGTTTGAATCTGTCAAGAATCATTTTTTCTCCTTTTATGTTATTGAAAGTTAAAATATCAATCTTTTATTTTTTGTGCGATAAGCTGATCGACAACAATTGCCTCTACATCGGGGTGATTGGTCGGATCGCAGAAAAAGTAACTGACACTGTCGGTATTTACAATGCTTGTACCGGCGGGAACCCAGTGATATTTGCCGTCGGCAAATTTCTCTGCCTGCGCTCTGAGCATGCTGTTTGAATAATTATGAGTTTTCAAACGGAGATAGAATGCGGCATTGAAGAAAATGCCTTTTCTGATATTTTTGACACCTTTTTTGGGGATAAGGCGTATTCTGAGATAGAAATTGTATTTGCCGGGGGGGAGTTCTGCGGCGACATTGCGGCATTGCAGAGCCCATGTCGGACCGACATTTTTGTAACGCAGAGCCTTGCCGGAAATTGCATCTTTATCGTCAATGACAGTGATCATTTTTGGATGCATGATCGACCAGTCTTTGTAGTTGAAAAAGTTGATGTCGCGCGGCGGAATATTTTTCAGGAAATCGGGAATTTTTTTGTTGACAAGGTTGTGATTGCGTGAGATTTGATTTTCAACAACAGAGAATCCTGAATTTTTCAAACCGTAACGTTTTTCACCGGATTTTACTGCGGCAGAAAGAGTTTCCTGTGCCATTTTTTTGAGCTGTTCGGCAGTAAAACCGTATTTTGCGGGATTATCAGCTATTTCATTATCAGTGAGCAGTGCGACACGGATATTGAAAGCGGCATCGAACAGGCGGTCTTTGAACTTCTGATTTTCTGCAGCGGCAATGGCTTTGTCAAGGAGTTTGACACATTCGATCATATTCTGACGTGACATGAATGCCAGAGCATGGTTCATATAGATTTCAACCGGAGTGTATATATCAGCATTGGGATCGGCGACAGCTTTTTCGTAACATTCAGTTCCGAGGAGCTGACGTTTGATATGATAACCTTTTGCCAGACGTTCAATGAGTTCATGTCCTTTGATTTTTTTGTATAAAGGAGCGTGGAGCTGTTTGATATATTGTCTGACGAAAGGAGCGGCTTTTTTGCCATAGTAGCCGTCGGTGAAATCTTTGATGAGATCATCATATTTCAAGTTGGGGTCCCACATCATTTTACGCAGGACATAGACTTGGAGATTATTCAGATGACCGAGACCCATTGCAGTCGGATTGCCTTCGACAAAGACATCATTGACTTTGTGATCGCGGTAGAATTTGAGATTTGCCTCATAAGTGTCCATTGTCGGCTGTGGAATAAGCTGGTTCTGAGCATTGGTAAAATAGCACCAGACACCCATGACGTTGGACATTTCACTCCATTTCATAAAGCGTTCATAGCTTGCACGGTTGACTTCGTGAGTAATGGGGTATCCGGGATCGCCGGACATATCGCAGAAGCGGACGAAAACATTTTTTGCGGGTTTGGTGACCAGAGGCGGTTCCAGAGTTGCACCGTATGCGAGAGTTTCAACATTGATACGGGGATAAGTCTTTTGCAGTTCAGCAGCGACTTCATTTACAAAATCGAGCATAACGCCGGACATTCTGCCTTTTTCACGTTCAAGCAATGCTTTGCAGGGGGCGCATTCGCACCAGCCGCCGTTGTCATTGTGAGAAATACTGATGGCGTAATTGCCTTTTTCTCTGACGTAATATTCTTTGGCGGCGGCAATGAAAGCCTTGCGCATTTCTTTATTGCTGAAGCAGAGCTGTGCATTATTGTGTTCACGTTTTCCGTTGAGCAGTGAAAAATATTCAGGATTGGTCTTGAAATATTTTCCGGGCGGCATGATACGTCTCAGAGTATGGACGAAACCTGCTTTGTAATCGCCGCCGCCGAATTTACTGTTGGTGGCAGTCAAACCGGAATTCATGCGGCAGATAGAGGCAAATTCAGGATGGCCGCTGCGCCATTGGGCAGGCAGAAACGGAAACGGAAATTGATATATTGCACGGCGCAGAAATACAGGATTGTAGCGGTAATTGATATTTGCCATGGTGAATTTTTCTTTTGGCGGCACGTCAAATTCATTCATCGACCAGAAGCGGAAGCCGAGAAAATCTTCCAGATAAGTGTACATGGCATAGAGTGTACCTCTGCTGCCGGCACCGGCAATAACCAAATTGCCGTCTTTGGTACTTTTGATAAAGATTTCTTCATATTTGAGGTTGACGAAGTTCGGCAATCCCAGCATTTTTGCAGTATCGACGGTTTTTCCGACATAAATTGCCGGACCTTTGGCTTCCTTTACGATTTCCACCTCTTCACCGAGCATTTTTTCAAGGTAAAATTTAAGGCGTTGTGCGGCAA
>JAFVPG010000134.1 GCA_017505415.1 Lentisphaeria bacterium
AGAAGCGTTGCAGGATGCAGTTAAAAATCAAAGTAAGGCTGAAATAGCTTTAGTTGAAAGTCAGGAGTTGTTGTTTCAGCAACAGCAAACCTTGGCTCAATGTACAAAAGCACTTTTTGGCCTCTGTTGCACAAATATTCACTGTGCAGAAATTGCCGTAGAACAAATTTCTGAGCATTTGGAAGGTGCTAAACGGAAGAAAATTTCAGATGCAGTCCAGCAAGAAATGTGGAATTTTGTGCAGCAGTTGAAAAATCAAATAAGTATTTATGATAGGTTTGAGAAATTTAAATCTGCAACTGAAGAAGAATTTGAAAATTATCAAGCATGGGCAAACGATATTGATGATAAACAAGAAAAAATAAAAATTCAGTTGAAGCAATTTGAAGAAAAAATGCAAGCAAAATATTTTGATCAACTTCAAACCATAGTAAATAAGGTAAATGAAGCATCACAAACAATAACTTGGTAAAGGAGTAAAAAAATGAGTAACGAAATTGAACAGAAAGCCACATCTATTCTTGCCGGAGTCCGGGATAATCTTTTGAAGCCGATGGCAAGGGAAATTGAACAAAATCAAAATGATTCTTGTGAAGCATTAAAGCAAACTATTGCTGATTTAAAGTCCATTTGGGAAACAAAAATAGCCAGCCTTGAAACTAAAATTGCTGCATTGGAAAAATTCCAAAGAGATACAGAATCTGAGCGTACAGCAGCCATGCAGCAAGTTAAATGGGATGAATAAACAATGGATAAATCTGAAACTGATACGCCGCAAAAGATTCTAGCCGGAGTCCGGGATAATCTTTTGAAGCCGATGGCTGGAGAAATTATTACCCAACAGGCAGAACAAATCAAATCTTTGCAGGAAAACCTGGCTTTGCAGCAACAGGAAAATCTGAAAAATATAGCTTGGATCAAGATTTTTCTGATTCTGATTGTTGTCTTGCAAATTTCAATGGCAATGCTTTTTTTCTGGGTAAACAAATGAAACTTACTTTGGATAATTCGGATTTGAGTTCGGTTTTGGGGACTTTTTGCCCTTCTCTGGTTTCTTTGAACGATGGCAAGTTTTCGCTTTCGCTCAAGGGTAAGAAAATCGTTTTTGGCGAAACTGTTCTTTCTCTTAAATCCCAGATCGCTTATGACAATAAAGTCAATGGTATGGTGGATTTGCAGCTTGATAAAGACGGTGCCGCTGTGGATTTTCGCTTAAAATGATCAAACTTGAACTCTCGGATACTGAACTGAATGAGCTGGTCAGGGCAATCGGAAAGCTCTCCGGTGCCCCCACCCTGAACAAGCTGGAAAATTTCCGCTTGCAGGACGGCAACCGCATTGCTTTTGACCAGTCAATCAAACTTTCAACCACTCCGCTGATCGAACTTTCTGTTGACAGTTCGGGCAGACTGTTGATCGACATCATCCGTCTGGCTGACAGCGGCATCGGCAACTTTTTTCTGCAAATGTTTGAAAGCAAGATTACCGGCATTATTGCCGATAAATCCAATGGCAAACTGCACAAGGAATCCAGCAGTCAACTTTCGCTGGCTCCATCCAAAGTTTTGCCGCTGAAAACCAGGTTCAAAAAAGTTTCCATTCAAAACCAAAAACTCATTCTTGAGCTTTCAACGGATTAAAAACTCCCCGCCAGCGGTGTTTTTCCGCTGACGGGGTGTGTTCTTTATATCGGACCGTCGGGGATTTCAGAAGTTCCGAACTCGCAGCCGGATGCAAGGCAGTTTTGAGCCGCCTCTCCAAGCGGCAACTGCCGGAAATGCTCCTTTTACGGAGTGAAAGTTATATCTTCGGAGAATTTTGAGGCGTTAAAAAATTACCTCTCTTGCAAAGCTATTGATAAGATCAACTGTTTTGTTGCAGATTTCTGCTTATTGACGACAGCCGGAAGGCTTTGGGCGACAAACCGTATTTTTGCTTGAACACCCGGCAGAAATGGCTGACATCTGTAAATCCGGTTTGCCTGGCTATTGATTTGATCTGACTGTAATCCGCAGTAAGCATTTGGGCGGCTATACGCAGACGCCAATCCAGCAGAAACTTTCCCGGCGATATACCGCACTCTTCGCTGAATTTACGCGTAAAATGTGCCCGGCTGTAACCGGCTGCGGCCGCCAGTTCCGTTACATCGCAAAGCGTTTTATGCAGATTTTTCTGCTTCGTAGTAACGCAAATAAGCCAAGGTTAAATTTCTCGAAGTGTCGGCAGCAAGGATCTTATTGCTGGGATTGACTAACCGTGCCAATGTTCCGGTGGCATAATTTTGAGAGTAGGTGGTTCCAACCGCCCCGTTGCTGTTATGATACCCCAGATAACCATTGTAACAATAAAGTGCCCAATCGTATTGTCAGCTGAACAAAAAGTCGTAAGTTGTTGAATATCATGGCACCCGGAGCGGGGATCGACAAGCCGCGGCAACGGCGGCGTGGAATACAATTTTGTATTGCTCAAAACCGGTAAAGACAAGCTTACAGTGCAGTCCATGGATCACCGCAATAACAAAATTGACGAATTTACCATCGATCCTGACGGCAAAGTCACTGACCTGATGAAAGTTGCGGGGTTTCCGGCAGAGAATTGATCGTATTTTATGGATAATGTTCTTGAA